>JANRLI010000016.1 GCA_033762625.1 Alphaproteobacteria bacterium | reverse complement strand
GCTTAAAATATTCACCATGAAAGTTTTGCAATTCCTATGATTTTGGTCTAGTATGTCGATATTAGGCTTAAAAGTTTACTGTATGCGTCGAATTTAGTGTTTTAAATCAAGCGGTTGGAAATGGCCCACAGGGTCAGATTTAACCAGAGTTTTTTAAAGTTTTTTATTATAGGCGAGTTGATGAGTAGAAGTGCATCAATACAGCGAACATGGAATGGCCGTATGGCGGTGCCGCGCCCTGATGACTCTGCTCTTGCCGCGCACCACTATCAAAATGAAATGCTGTTGATGGGACATGATCCCGTCAATTCACCGCGCAGCAGTACGCTTTATAACCGAATGATGGGCAGAGGTGTGCGGCAGTACCGTGAACTCATCTCCACGACTGAAGGTACCAATATTCCGATTGTATTCTATTCGAACGGCAAGGATGATTATTACCAGCAGATGGTTCAGGCCATTACACGTGTGCAGTCCCGTGTCCGTACGGTGCGCAATTTGCACCCGATTGTGAATTTGCGCAAAGCCGCGACGCTGAGTGGCGCAATCAATAATATTGAGTTCCGCGGAATATCGCCGAGCTTCCATGACGCGAGCTTGAATAATGTGTATTTGAACACCCATGGCGCAGCAGGATTTGGTAGCAATACACGCGGTAATGTAAAATTGGGCCCGAATATTTTTGATCATACGAATTTTGCCGGAAGTGCTTTGACCATTGAAGCAAGTGCCGGAACGCGTTTGAATAATGCACGCATACATAATGCCTCGCTGAATGTGCGCGGTGCCGTAACGCCAGATATTTCCGGAGCGCATGTGACGGGCGATAGCAGAGTGGGTGGACAAAACATCGGCGGTATTGTTGCAGCTGCGCGGCATACACTTGAATATGCAACACAAGTTGCCCCGCGCGTTCTGGGCAGTGCACACACAATGTTCAATGATATGATCCGCACGGGTTCGGAAAAGATTGCCGCCGTAGCCGAGCATTACAATTTCCAAGGCCGTGCAAGAAATCGTGACCATGATCAGTGGCCTGCGCCGCATCCTGTTTAAGCCACCAGTTTTTCGGTCAATGCATTTAGCATCATCATTCCCTGCGGCGTGGCGCGCAAGACCTTATCATCTTCGATTAGAAAATGTTCGCTGATATAAAAATTCTTATTCGCTTTGTTCAAAAACGCATCGAGCGGTTCGCCGTATCGCACTTGCCAATCCGCTTTATCGATGCCGGAAAAAAGCCGCAGATTCATCAATAAATGCTCGGTTTTCTGGTCTTTTTGCGATAATTCGGTTTGGGTTTCAAGGCCGATTTTTTTGGCTTCCACTTCGCGTAGCCACATCTCTGGTGCACGCAGTGTATTGGTCGAGAAATAATGATCGTTTATACTCACGCGTCCCATTCTTACTCTACCATGCGCGCCGGGGCCGATGCCGATATATTCATCGTAATGCCAGTAGGAAAGATTATGCCTGCTCTCCTCCCCTCGCCTCGCATGATTGGAAACTTCATAGGCAGGAAGGCCTGCATCCGCGCAGATATCCTGTGTTAGGCGATACATCTCATCCGCAACATCATCCTGCGCGGTAAAGCGCTGGCCGGCAGCCGTTTTTTGCGCAAACACCGTGCCGGGTTCGATGGTGAGTTGATAAAGTGATAAATGCGCGGCGGCAAGTTTTAGTGCATCGCGCAGTTCATGTTCCCATTGCTGCAAGGTTTGGTTCTTGCGTGCATAAATCAGATCGAAGGAATGACGCCTAAAAATCCGCTGCGCCATTTCAATCGCGCCAATGGCTTCCGCAACGCTGTGTTCACGCCCCAACGCCTTTAAATCTGCATCATTCAGCGATTGCACGCCAATGGATAGGCGGTTGATACCCGCAGCTTCAAAGCCTTTGAATTTTTCTGCTTCCGAACTGGTGGGGTTGGCTTCGAGGGTAATCTCGATATCCGCTGCAAAGCCAAAACATTTTTGCGCTTCATTGAGCAGCAGCGCGACATTGGACGGCGCGAGCAGGGAAGGTGTGCCACCCCCGAAAAAGATCGAGGTGAGGGGACGCGCATTAATCCGTTCATGCCAATAGCGCATTTCGGACAGCAACGCATTCACCATGCGCCGTTCATCGATGCGCGCATTGACGTGGCTGTTGAAATCGCAATAGGGGCATTTGGCTAAACAAAAAGGCCAGTGAATGTAAAGCGCGAGAGGTTTCATCCGATTTGTTTTTTCAATTCCAAAACGGCACGCGCGCGGTGGCTGTAATTGTTTTTTTCGTCCATGGTCATTTCGGCAAATGTTCGGGTATCACCATCGGGAATGAAAATGGGGTCATACCCATGGCCGTGATCACCGCGCGGCGGGAAACATAGCTGACCTGTAATTTTTCCTTCTGCCATATAGGTTTTTCCGCTTGGCAGGGTAAGGGCAAGCACGGCAATAAACGATGCCGTTGCGCCATTTGGATTGATGTTTTTCTCTTCAAGCATGGTTTGAATTTTTTGAAATGCAGGATTTGTTTGGCGCGACTGCTCTGTTCCCTGTTGGTGCGAAGCCTCTGTGCTTCGCACAACCGAACCTGCACTTGGAACAACCGCACCTTCGCCTGTTTCTTTCATCCATCTCGCGGAATAAATTCCTGGCTGGCCATCCAGTGCATCAATACTCAATCCGCTATCATCCGCAAGCGCGGGAAGCTGCGCGGCAGATGCGGCGGCACGTGATTTGAGCAACGCATTTTCGGCAAAGGTCAGCCCTGTCTCTTCCGGTTCGGGTAAATTCAATTCTCCCGCCGATAGCAGGTGTAGGCCATCTTGGTTAATCAAAACCGCGAATTCTTTAACCTTACCTGCGTTATGTGTGGCGATAACCAGTTTTTTTTCAGCGAAAAGGGGTGTCATGTGTGCGTCTGCTCCAATCGTGGTTAATATAGCGTTAAAAGAAAATGAATGCTTGGTAAAATTAACGTCTTAGTTAGCAATATAACGCATAATTTAAAGGCATTTAGAGCATTTGGCGAAAATTTTGTGCCGATGATTTTTTGCTGTGAATAAACACAGTAGATAAAATTTTAGATTTTATTTTTTTACGAGACGTGATGCCACCAAATTTCGGACCGCATATCACCGATCAACATAGATACCGCGCGCGCGGTGTCGTTGACGCGTTGTGGCATCCGCGTGACGAAGACGATCCGGATAATAATTACAACACCAACAAAATCACCGAAGCGGTAATGTCGCAATTACCGCGCGCACAACATGCACATGCGCCGCATGTGATTGCTGCGGTTCAAGGATTGCTGCGTGGGATGAACCCCAAGGATGCGCGTGATTTTCTTCATGCCCTACAGGTCAATGCGCAATCTACCAATGCGGTGACGATTACCGACAATGCGATTGAAAGCGAGCGGCTCAAACAGGAAGAAATGACCCGCAAGGTGCAACAAGAGCGCCAGCAGGAAGCACGCACCCAGGAAGAAAAAATTCGCGCGGCATGGATACGTATTCGTGCAGCAAATGTGGGCTCTGCCGAAGCGATGGCCGCTGCCGCCTTGTTGCTGGGAGGCAGCGACAAGATTGCAGCAGCATGGGCAAATTATGAACGCAGACGACGTGGTCAGACAGCGGAAGCAGCCTTGATTGCGGCAGCGTATTCCGATGGGTTTGTACCGGTAACCGGTACACTCAGTGGTAACATGTCGCGCGGCGTGGGCGATGATGTGGGTTCATCCGCGGTGCTTGCCGCAGCAGCTGTGAGCACCGTCTATATTCCGCCGTCGCATTATACTTCGCGCTATCGTCCAGAGTTTGACGTATATGGCCCGCCAGCGCCAGAGCGTGATGTCTATGGACCGCCAGCGCCACCAGCCTATGTTGATCCGCGCGGCGAAGAAGAGCGTAGAAAAGCAGAAGAGATTGAGAAACAACGTGGCGTTGTGCATGTCGTTCCCAATGTGGTGACGCGCATTGATCCGAAATCGAACGCACCGTTTTCTGCGCCGCTTATACAGCAAGGCGATACGCGCACCGAAGAAGAACGCCGCGAAGCGGAACGGATTGAACGCGAGCGCGGCGTTGTGCAGCAGCCCGGCGCTGTTACACGTGTTACACCTTCTGGCGCACCATTTTCGCAACGGATTGACGCTGATCCGCGTACGCCTAGCCGTCGCAGAGAAGCTGAGCGAATTGAACAAGAACGCGGCGTTGAACAAGCGCCCGAGAATGTCACCGATATTGATCCGCAATCTGGCGCCCCGTTCTCGCGCCCGCGTGCAAGCTTAACGGCAACACCAAGCGTCCCGAGTTTGCTGAGACCGTTCAGCAGAGCGCCGCAGAATTTTTCATCACGGCCAACCGCAACACCAAATTATTCCACACCAACATCTTCGACGCCAAGCGAAGCAGCAGATAACACACCGAGCGAAGCACCTGTTTCAACGCCAAGCTCGGAGCCAAGAACTGCAGCGCCAAGCTCTGCGCCAAGCGCAAAAGCAGAAGCAACTCCAAGCGCAACACCCTCTGGAGTGCCACGCGCAGAACAGGTTGAACCACAAAGCCCGGGTATTCTGGACCGGGTCAGAGGTTGGGGTAGAACGGTTTGGGGCTGGTTTAGCCGTTCTGAAGAACCAAAAGCTGAAACACCGACCGCTGCACCTTCCTCCGCGCCATCATCTGCGCCGAGTTCAGCGCCGAGTTCATCGCCGAGCTCGGCACCAACTTCCGAGCCAACACAGGCACCAACACAGGCACCATCATCTGCGCCGAGTTCAGCGCCAACTTCCGAGCCAACACAGGCGCCGCGTTCAACGCCAAGCGTTCCACGTTCATTCCGCCGTTTCTCGCGTTTAGAAACGCCAACGAATGCAACGCCAATTCCGCCAAATGCGCTGCTTCATAGAGAGCCGGAGCGCCCGCGGGTGGTGGTGGATGAAACTGTTCCGCCAACGATTGAAAACGATACACGCTTGCGTGGCTTTAGCCCCGGCATGGAAGGCCTTATTGGAAAGGATGATGGTACCATCTGGAATCCTCTACGCCGTCCGGATGGAACATGGACAGCTGAAATTGTGAAGGGTAAGGACCGCTATGTTCGCAATTCACAAGGCCAGTATGTGTTGGAAAGCGACCCGACCAAATTCTATCCTGGAACGGAAGAGCCATTAACAGCAGTTGCAAATGCCCCGACATCTGCTCCTTCGTCTGCGCCAAGTTCAGCACCATCCGCATCGCCATCTGCCGTGGCAGACCAATCTCCAACTTCAGCGCCAAGCTCGACACCTTCAGCTGTGGCAGACCAGTCTCCAACCTCTGCGCCAAGCTCAACGCCAACAGCGACACGCACGATTGAACAAAAGCATGGCGGGCCATTGGTTACAGAGCGACAAAATGGCGTTGAACGCACAACCTTCACATCGAATGATGATGGCGGACAAGTGATATGGACACGCCACCCAGATGGCCGCGTAGAACATGTAAGTGTGGACCGCGATGGTAGAGCTACTATCCGTACCAAAGGATTGGATGGCCGGATTACAACGACACAAGTAGATAATTATAAGCCGCAGGATTTCCAAAGCGTTGCTGGATTAACCCCGTCATCAGTGCCGTCATCAGCGCCGTCATCAGCGCCATCATCAGCGCCATCATCAGCACCGTCTTCCACTCCATCGGCGACAGTGGGTACGCCAAGCGGCGTTCCTACAAGTACTATTGTGCTCGACCCAATCGAGGTTGAAGCTGATAGTACACCAAGCAGCACGCCGACGGCTGGGCCGATGGCATCGGTTGTGCCGCGTGGCTTAATGTCGCGCCGTAATCTTGCAAGTTTGCCAAGCCATAGCCCGATTCTTCAGTCGCAAAGCTCTACCGCGCGTCTGGCAACTTTCAATACCATTCAAAATGCCGCGCCACATGTTATTGAAGGTACGCCATCGGCTGCAAACACGGTGGTTGCATCAACGGCAAGCAGTGCGCCAAGCTCGGCACCAAAACCGGATCAGGTCGCGGCAGCATCGCCATCATCTTCGCCGTCATCAGCACCAAAACCGGAACAAGTAGCAAGCGCAACAGCCGCGCCTACAGCGCGTCCGGCATCAGCTGGTCCCCGCGTAGCATAATAATGGTCACTTAAGGCGTATGCTTAAGCGCTGTTAAGCATAGTTGGCGATAAATATTTTTCTAAAGCGCATATATATATATGTGTCCTTAGCGATTTAGTGATGAACATTTGATGTAATACAAATTCGCATTTTATAAATGGGGCGAATTTGAAAAAACCCACTTACGGCGCCAATGAAGAGCAACAGCTTCGCCAGATGCTGCGTGATGAAAACCGCTTGTTGAAGCAGGAACTGGCCGAGCAGCGTCATGTGTTGCAAAAACTGCAAACCGAAGTGAAGCTGCTTAGCGCCGCATTATCGCTGGTGAATGAAAAGGCCGCCCAGTTGCAGCACGCGCAGACTATGCGCATCGCCGATATGCAATTAATGATGTACACCATGGCCGATAAATATATGCCGGGTAACGAAGACTTCCTTAACAAACCTTCACACTAGTTCAAAAAATGGCAGTATTGCTTGTGTCTGCCGAGTTTTTTGATGCACTGCTTTTAAAATAATACATGGTTTAGAGACGTGAAATTAAGTTTCTAATAACCGTATCTGGGTAAACTGGAAGCTGAAATATCAAATTTTAGCTATGTTGATTTACCGTTTTTAGGGATGCGCGGAAGCCATGTTTGGGTTTGGAAAACGAAGACCACAAAGCGCATTAGACGAATTAAAGGAGCGCCTGAGCTTGCCTGACATTAAAAAAGCAGAAAGCGCGGTTCTTGATTTTTATCAGGGACGCAACCCGTATGAACATTTAAAGGGCGAGTGGCCAGAACCCTACACGCAATTTGTCAAAGGGTTTGCGTATGCGCTGGATCGTTGTAAGAAAGACGGAATTGTAGATTTTAATCGTTGTGAACTGATTGCATCGAGTTGCGGTGTAAGTTTGGCCAAAGCGGCCGTTGGCAACCGAGCAGCATAAGGATTAGTGATGTCATTTTTTCAAAATCTTCCCCGTCCCGCTTCAGATGCTGCGAATAGCAGCCTAACAGGGCGTTTGGGTGAACCGGGCGCGGCCTATTTAATGGCAAAAATGAAGGTTCAAGCCATGACAGATGAGCAGGTATTGGCACATAAGCAAACACCAGGTTTTGGCATCATGCCTGCTATAGCTGAAGCGCCTGTTGAAGGTGCGCCGCGCGGCAATGCAAGAATACAGCAGGCTTCGCTGGAAACGCCGTTCAGATCGGCGCCCAAAGGCCCACTCGACGCTTAACCTAAAATCTTTTTCTGTTTTTCCGTTAGCTCGGCAATGCCTTTTTGCGCAAGGGTTAATAGCTGCGTGAATTGTTCCTGACTGAACGGTTTTTCTTCCGCGGTGCCTTGAATTTCCACAATCCCTTTTGCGCCGGTGAGTACGAAATTGCTGTCGGCTTGCGCGGTGGAATCTTCGGCGTAATCCAGATCGAGCACGGCTGCGCCATTATAAATGCCACATGAAATTGCGGCGACGGTATCGGTTAGCGGGATTTGTTTAATCTTGCCGCGTTTAAGTAAGGTCTGGCAGGCAAGGTGAAGCGCGACATAGGACCCCGTGATGGATGCGCAGCGCGTGCCACCATCGGCTTGCAATACATCGCAATCCAGCTTGATCTGGATTTCGCCAAGGGCAGCGCGGTCAGTAATCGCGCGAAGACTGCGGCCAATCAGACGCTGGATTTCCTGCGTGCGACCGGATTGTTTTCCTTTCGCGGCTTCGCGGTCGGTGCGTTCCAAGGTTGCACGCGGCAACATGCCGTATTCGGCAGTGACCCATCCAAGGCCCGTGCCTTTGATGAAGGGGGGAACTTTTTCTTCCACGGTTGCTGCGCACAGCACATGGGTTTCACCGCATTTGATCAAACAACTGCCTTCGGCATATTTTGCAAAGCCGGGGATGAGTTCGATGGTGCGAAGTTGGTCAAGCGCTCTGCCGGATGGGCGTGTCATGGGTTTTCTTTTCTAAATGGGTTTTAAGGTTGCTTATTTAGCATCGGGCCGAGCGGACGGCCAGCCAGAATATGCACATGGTAATGCGGCACTTCCTGATGCGCATTAACGCCGCAATTGCTGATGATGCGGTAACCTTGATGATGCGCGCCAAGGGTTTCGGCAACAATGCCGATCGCTTTAGTAAAGCCCGCGCTTTCTTCCATGGTGGCGCGTTTTGCAAAATCAGCAAAATCGATGAATTTGCCTTTGGGAATAACCAGCGCGTGAATCGGCGCTTGGGGGTGGATATCGTGAAAGGCGAGGGCGTATTCGCTTTCATAAATTTTCTTGCACGGAATTTCACCAAGCAAAATACGCGCAAAGATGTTGTTGTTATCGTAGGACATATCAAATCCTTTTTTCGCTTTTCGCTCTGTTCCGCTGCGCGGAACAACCGCTCGGGCGATGTTATGTTATAGTCAACCAACCGTGCCTGTGCGGTTAATCCCCGCCCTTTTTGTGCTTCTTGGCTTCTTCGCCGGAATAGCCCATGCGGTCTTTGATCACGACGGCAACATCGGCGGGTGCAATGCCCACATCGGCCCATACGACCAACAGGTGATAGAGCAGGTCGGCGGATTCTTCGGCCAGTTTGTGCTTATCGCCGCGCATCGCTTCGATGACGCTTTCCACGGCTTCCTCACCCAGCTTTTGCGCAATCTTGGCGCGGCCTTTGGCGAATAATTTTGCGGTGTATGATTTTTCCGGATCGGCTTTTTTGCGTTTTTCGATGGTTTCGAATAATTCGTTCAGGATGGATAGATCGGACATGATTTTCTATGTAAGTGTTATTTGCCATTCGCTCTGCGTCTGCCGCTATCGCGGGTGACGCAACCGCTAGGGCAAGTTAAGTCTTACGTTAAATTCTAACAGCTACGCCGGCCTTTGCCAAATGCTGCTTTGCTTGTGCAATTGTGAAGGTGCCAAAATGGAAAATGCTGGCGGCCAGAACCGCGCTGGCGTGGCCTTCACGCACACCATCCACCAAATGATCAAGCGTGCCGACACCGCCCGATGCAATCACGGGAATGTTCACGGCGTCCGCAATATCACGCGTCAGTTTCAAATCGAAACCGGACTTCGTGCCATCCTTATCCATGCTGGTGAGCAGGATTTCGCCCGCGCCCAAGCTTGCCACTTCCTGCGCCCATTTGATGGCATCGCGGCCGGTGTTTTCGCGCCCGCCTTTTACATAAACATCGAACGATCCTTCGGGATTGCGCCGCGCATCAATCGCAACCACGATGCATTGGCTGCCGAATTTTTCTGCGCCTTCTTTGATGAGGGCAGGGCGTTCCACCGCGCTGGAATTCATGGACACTTTATCTGCGCCGCATAGTAATAGTTTGCGGATGTCGTCCACGCTGCGCACACCGCCGCCAACGGTCAGCGGCATGAACACCTGTTCCGCTGTGCGTTGCACGACATCATATAATGTGGCGCGGCCATCCGAACTTGCGGTGATGTCAAGAAAGCAAAGTTCATCCGCGCCCTGTGCATCATAGGCTTTGGCCTGTTCCACGGGGTCACCTGCATCGATCAGATCAAGGAAATTGATGCCCTTGACCACGCGGCCATTTTTCACATCAAGGCAGGGAATGATACGGGTGGTGAGGGTCATAAGATGCCGTTATTCAAGGCGTATTTCAAATTAACAGTGTTTCAATGCGCCCAATTTAGACTATTTGCCAACACATTAGCAACACGCGGTTATAGGACGCATGGCCGATTTAACAGCCCAAGACCTTGCCAGTATTACCACCATCCAGTTAGCAATTTCGCGTACGGGCGCGGTTGAGCGTTTTGAACAGGCGCTTGCGGCGCAGGCGTGTTATGTAAAAGCGTTGCAGAACAAATATGGCGAAGGCATAGGCAATATCCCTTTTAATATTGCCAATAATTCTGCATTGGCACCTGACGAAAAACTGAGGTTGCAACAGCTGAACACCCAGCATCAAGGCAGCATTGCGAATCTAGTTTCCGAAGCCGAGCGTGCTGCAAAGCAATTAAACATTGAAGACCGTGAAGCGGGCAACCCGCCCATGAGCTTATCACTGAGAGCGGTGAATAATATCACCAGTAGTTTTACGCAAGCATCATGCATGGAACTGTCCAGCCTTCAGTCAAGCAAACGCCCTTTGCCGCGCACGCCGATGATGGGGGCTTAAACCTGCTGTGTTAAACACAATCACACCACATAAACCGCTTTATCGTATTGATGAAGACCGCACAGAAACTAACCCTGATGGCAGTACAAAATCACCCGCCGATATTGCATTTTATCCTGACCGCAATAATCCAGAATTTAGATCAATACAAACTCAGATGCGTGAGATATATGGTGGCGCTCAGGTTTATGAATTTGATGGGAAAGGTAAATCGATGGGACTTGTTACCGCGCCAGGAATAAATATGCGCGGCGCGCTCAGCGATATTATGCAGATATATAGAGACGAAAATAGAACCGATATGGTTGATGCGATTAGCGAAGCATTAAAGCGTTTTAATACAGCACCATCACTTCGACCGTAATTTTAAGCGGCTTTTTTCAATAATGCCAGCGCTTCAGCAATTTGAATGCGGCCATCGTAAATCGCGCGGCCGGCAATAACGCCGCAAATGCCGGTTTCTTCTTCTTCCTTCAACTCGATCAAATCCTGCATGGTTGAAACGCCGCCCGATGCAATGACGGGGGTGGTAAGGTGTTGCGCTAAATTCGCGGTGCCTTCCACATTCACGCCTTGCAGCGCGCCATCGCGGTTGATGTCGGTATAGATAATGGCGGCAACGCCGCAATCTTCGAATTTCAATGCAAGGTCTAATGCCTTGACGCGGGTTGCTTCCGCCCAGCCCTGCACCGCGACATACCCTTCGCGTGCATCGATGCCCACCGCGATTTTGCCGGGGAATTTTTTGCAGGCGTCCTTCACGAGGTCAGGATTTTGCAAGGCGGCGGTTCCCAAAATCACGCGGGTCACGCCTTTGCTCAACCACAGCTCGATCGTATCCATGTTACGGATACCGCCGCCCAGCTGCACCGGCATGTTCACGGTTTTCAACACCGCTTCAACCGCGCTGGCGTTAATCGGCTTGCCTTCAAACGCCCCGTTTAAATCAACAAGGTGGAGCCATTCAAAGCCCAGACTTTCGAATTCCTTCGCCTGCGCTGCCGGATCTGCGTTGAATACAACGGCTTGTTGCATGTCGCCGCGTACAAGGCGAACGCATTCGCCGTCTTTTAAATCAATCGCTGGGAATAAAATCATGGCACAGACTTTTAAAAAAGGTGTTTCGTTGGAGGGTTAGAGCATTTTCCGCTGTTTTCGCCAATTAAAAAATAAAAAACCGCCCAAGGATTGAGCCCAGGGCGGTTTAGTAATGCGATTAATACCTTAAATAAGCGGTATTATTTTGCGCCAGTAAGTGCAGGGGCTTCTATGCCTTTGGCTTGGGGTTTTGGCGCAAGCGGTTGCGCGCCGGGTACTGGAATACCAAAGGAACGGATAAGACCATCAGCTGCTGGAACGCTGTCAACATCGGCAGCCAGATGTTTGGCAAGGAAGTTGAATGCGCCGGTGTTGTAACCCGTGATCGAAATATGGGTCACGCCCGGGAAGCTTTCGGCAACTGCTGGCAGCACCTGTTCTTTGAATGCGCGTACCAGATTGATGTTTTCTGAAACCACTGCATAGACTTCCAGCGAATTATAATTGCCACGACGTAGCAGCACTTTGTTAGTATTGGCGATGTCGTTGACGGGCGGCGCAATTTGAATGATCACATCTTCGCGTGATGCATTGGCGATTGCATGCAGAATGCGGCCTTCCATTTTAGCGAAAGCGTTCACGCCAGTTGATGGAAAATGACCCAGCGTATTGAACCCGATGAGTGATGTTCTTACCGCTTCGTTTTGTGCGGCAACCTCCGCGATGGTTGGATCAATTTGTGATTTTGAAGGAGCGTAGGATTGTGGTTCTACATCGTCATCATTATCGGGGCGTGCGCTCATAGTAATACTCCGTATTAAATATCTGCTTTAAACTTTGAATAAAAAATTATTACAAAAATCCGGCAGCGTTGGTTTGAAAGAGGCTTGACGCTAACAAGCCAAAAAGGCCTTGCCTAGATGGTGAAGTCCCATAATTACTTTCAAGGATGTGCATTATCTCGCAATGCAAAAAACGAAGTACAAATAAAAGGTTACAAAAAAACTAGTAACTCTTTTTTTTACTTTTTTCTAATTTAGGGCGACCAGTTAATAAAATTGCGTACCAATTGCTGGCCGATTTTCTGGCTCTTTTCAGGGTGGAATTGTGTGCCGGCAATATTGTTTTTGACAACGGCGGCGGTGAAACTGCCGCCGTAGTTACACGCGGCAAGTTCGTGATTTTTATCTTCTAAAAATAACGCATAAGAATGCACGAAATAGACGTAAGGGTTTGTGGGCAGATCTTTGAGTAGCGGGTGGTTTGGTTTGGATGGGGTGATGGTGTTCCAGCCCATATGCGGGATTTTTAAATCCGGATTGTTGATGGGTAATTTGCGCACTTCACCCGAAAGCCAGTTCAGCCCCGCATGCGTACCATGTTCCAACCCACGCGTTGCCAATAATTGCATGCCCACGCAAATGCCGAAAAACGGTTTGGCTTTTTTAATCACCGCTTCGTTCAAGGCTTCGATCATGCCGGGAACGGATGATAACCCCTTCATGCAATCGGCAAATGCGCCTTGGCCCGGTAATACAATGCGGTCGGCTTTTAAAACATCTTCTGCTTTATTGGTGAGGATGACGCGAACATTGCCCCGAATATCAGATGCGTCCGCCGCGGCTTTTTCAAACGCCTTGGTCGCCGAACGCAAATTGCCGGAGCCATAGTCGATAACGGTAATGAGCATAAACCCTCTGGGAAGAAATTTATTTCAAACCGTATTGCTAGCCGTTAAGCGCGCCCAAGTGAAGCAGCTCTTTTAAGTAGGCCAACGAACGCAGCTAAATAGCCGGGGCGTTCGACCGGAGGAGTTGGAATTTCGCCAGCTTTATAAGATGCAATGCGGTTGGCTGCCACGATGCGTAATGGAAAATCAGCAGGCGCATTAAGTTGATCGAGATGACCAAGTGCACGACGAGCGGCATTTGGACCACCCGTTTTCAGGCGGGTTTCATATCCTTCTTGATCGCCGCCATGTATCCAGCGGTCTAGGGCTTCGCCCCAGCGTTCAGCCGCTTCTTTCAAAAAAGGCATGTTACGTTCGGTGATGCGTTGCGGAATTGCGGCATTGAATGCAAGGGTGCGTGCGCTATCACTCATATCCGGAATGCGTGAGAGTGCGGAATGGAGTTTACCCCATATTTCGATTTGGCGGATATCACCGCAATCGGCAAAATAGGATACAGAGTTTTTGAGAACATTAATCGCAAAACCAGTTGGTGCGGCATCCGGGCGCGTGTCATGGGCAAGACGATATGCTGCAATCGTCAATAAAATTCCCATTTTTGCGTCCGGTGCGAAACCGCGTTGGGTTGCATGCGGGCCATAATGATCTGGAAAAAAAGACCCTAATTGACTTTCAAAAGCCGGCGAAGATTGACCCGTGCGTAGATGCTTTAGAAGATTGTCCCCGAAAACCTCTATGTTATCAAGGGAGTGGGCGCGAAGATGAAATTGCTCTGCGGCACGTTTAAAAAAGTCGTCCATTAAATTCCTCTTAAAAAATACATAATGAAATTTAACATGGCAGAGGAGGTCAGCAATCAAAACAATAGTTTCGAGTATAAAAAAGCGGTTTTCAGAGCGATTTTTACAACAGTAAACCAACCTTAACCATGTTCTTTAACTGTATATCAAAAGCTCGAGGCTAAATTAGGCTCTGGGCATTTTTTAAGGATGGTGCATGGCTGGTTCATCGAATGAATTACCAAATCCGAGTGAAGCGTTTTTGCAATACTTCCGGACGCTGACTAACCCGCGGGTTTCGAGTACGGCGGTGGGATATGATATTGGAAAACGTATAACAAATGAGAGTCTTGAATCCAGCTATGGTCGCGCGGTCGGTTCGGCAGTCATAGGCACGGTCATGACCGTTGTGGGCGGGATTAAAGATGCTGGCTCTGTAATCTTGAACCGTGGCTCGTTGCCAGAGACGGATGTAAGTAAAATTTATAAGCCCGCCGCACCCAAATAAGCCAATCCAAACAGTTTTTACAATACGCCCTTGGTTGATGGGATGGCGGCGCTACCGCTGGGCTGGAATGCCTGACGCAGTGCTCTGCCCGTTGCTTTGAACGAAGCTTCCGCCATGTGATGCGCGTTATCGCCAGTCACCGTAATGTGAATAGCGCAGGCCATGGCAACCGCCAAGGATTGGAAAAAATGCGGGATCATTTCCGCGCTCATCCCGCCGATTTGTTCGGCAGGAAACTTGCCGTTAAACATTGCGAATGGACGGCCCGATAAATCAACGGTTGCCTGGGCCAGCGCTTCATCCAGCGGGGCGGTAAAGCCAAAGCGCGCAATGCCGCGCTTATCGCCCAGCGCTTGCTTAAGTGCTTCGCCCAATGCCAATGCGCAATCCTCGATGGTGTGATGCTGGTCGATATGCAAATCGCCATTGCAGTGCAGCGCAAGGCCAAACCCGCCATGCGATGCGAGCTGCGAGAGCATGTGGTCGAAAAAGCCGATGCCGGTATGGATGGAAAGAAAATCCGGCTTATCCAGATTCACGGTTACATCAATCTGCGTTTCTTTGGTACCGCGCGATGATGAATAAAGGCGTGGCATCGCGCCTTTGGTTTGCGGTGTTAGCTCAACGCCCATGGCGCGCAAGACCAGATCATTTTCTTCCGGCGTTGAAACCGAGAAACGGATGGTATTGGGAATGGCGCTGGAGCGGTTACGCGCAAGAATACCCGCGCGTTTTAATGTATTTAAAACTTCCGCTGGATCGTTCACCTTGACCAGCAGGAAATTCGCATCGCTCGGGAAAATGCTTTCGACAAATTTCGATTTGGGCAGCAGTTTTTCGAGCCGCTTGCGTTCGGCAACCAAGATCCGGCGGTGCTCCGCGCCATCGACCAAACCGTTGGGACTTAACGCATCCAGTGCCGCACGAACGGAAGATTGCGGCAAGGGGTAGGGCGCAAGAATGCTGCGTAGCTTTGCAATAATATCAGGATGCGCAAGCACACCGCCAATGCGTTCGCCCGCCAGCGCATAGGCTTTTGAAAGTGTGCGCAGGATAACAAGATTGCTGTGATTTTTTAATTCCGCAATCAAGCCTGACGGGTCATCGGAAAAGGCGATATAGGCTTCATCCACCACCACTAGAACTTTTTCGGCTGTGGCCTTAAGCAGAGCCAGAATATCCGCGCGGTTCATCAAATGACCCATCGGCGCATGGGGCGACGGGAAGAAAACCAGTTTGGTGGTTGGTTGAATAGCTTTGGTAATTCCCGCTACATCAAGTTGCCATTTGGTATTAAGAGGGACCTTGATGACTTCCGCGCCTTGCAGTTTTGCCGAATGCTCATACATCGCAAAAGTTGGCGGGCAGATGATAATGCTATCCTTGCCCTGATTGCACAAAAGGCGGATGAGCAAATCAATCCCTTCATCGCTGCCACGGCCGAGCATGATTTCATCGGGCGTTACGTTCCATTGCACCGCAAGGCGTTGCAAGAGTTCGGGGGGTTGCTGGTCTTCGATATAACGGTTGGATTTGACAAGCTTGCTTACCGCGCCAAAGGGTGGCCACGGGCTTTCATTCGCATCGATTTTAATGGGCGGAACATAGCCGCCCGCTTCCACAATCGCCGAGGAATAGACGGGAATGGACAATAAATCGGGACGGACTAATTTCTCAAACCACTTCATAAAAACTCCAGAAACTTTGTGTCTGCTTCGTCATTGCGAGGAGGCTAGGCCGACGAAGCAATCCAGTGTTGTGTTTGCTGGATTGCCACGCCCCTAAAGGGGCTCGCAATGACGTTTTGTTACTATTTATTCATAATCTTTGATAATAAGTGATGAAATTAAAGGAACATCACTATGCACGCAATGAATTTGATATTTCAGATTGTAATAGAGCGCGGTTATTTCTTGTTAAGCGCAATGGTTACAGGCTTAAACGCCGTTTCATCGCGTTTTTGCGTGACATGCGCATGGCCAACAAAGCCTTCATATTCCGCCAAAATCTCAACCGGCTTTTTCAAGGATTGGTAGCCCGCTGCGGTCACATAAGAAAGGCTGGAGCGTTTTAAAAATGACCAGACCGATGTGCAGGAATGGGTGCGCGCTGCGCCGCCCGTTGGTAATACCGCATTGATGCCGATGCCAAAATTGCCAAGAACGGATGGCGTGGTTTCGCCGAGCAGGATTTCACCCGCATTGGTGATGCGCGGTAAAATCTGTTCCGGGTTTTTCGTCTTAATCAGCAAATGTTCAACCGCATATTCATTGCAGAAATCAATCGCTGCATCCATGTCCTTGCAAATCATGATGCCGCCGAATGTTGAAAAACCGGTCTCGCAATATTTCCGGCGTTGTTCGGGAAGCGCTTCCAAAACTTTTGGCAAACATGCTGCAACATCAGCGGCAAATTTTTCGGAATCGGTGACCAGCAGGCATGCGCTGTCATCGCCATGTTCGGCTTCATTCATCATATCCAATGCGGTGTTCCACGCATTGGCGGTGTCATCGGCCAGCACAATCGCTTCGGATGGACCTGCGGGCATGCCGGGATCGATGACCGAAGATAAAAGACGTTTGGCCGCTGCCACATAAGGGCTTCCGGGCCCTTCGACCTTGGCAACTTTGGGGATGGTGGCGGTACCATAGGCAAGCGCGGCTATGGCCTGCGCGCCGCCCGCTTTATAAATATCGCGTACACCGCAAACATCAGCAGCAACAAGCGATGCTGCATCAAAATCGCCGTTTGGCGTTGGCGGCGTGACCACCGCAATGGTCTTAACGCCCGCAATTTTTGCAGGGGCGCACAGCATGTACATCATGGACGGAAAAGCGCCCTTACCGCGCGGCACGTAAATGCCAACACTGTCAATGGCGGTAACTTTTTCGCCGCCATAAACGCCGGGCGCAACTTCTTCCATCCATTCCTTTTCAACCCGCGCCATTTGCTGCTGGTGATGCTTTGTCACATTTCCCGCGCAGGTTTTGATGGCGCTAATCAGTTCTGCGGGAAGGGATTGATAGGCGCGTTCAAAATCGGCATCGGTGGCTTTGAGGCTGCCTTTAAGTTCGGCTTTATCGAATTTTTTGGCATAGTCGATGAGCGCCGCATCCCCGCGCACGCGCACATCTTCGATGATGGGTTTGACGGCATCCATCACGTGTTCAATAGCGGTTTCACTGCGCCGTAATAAACGCGCTTTTTCAGATGGTGATAGGGTTTCGAGCTTCCAGATATTCAGTTTCATTGCGTGATGATAGGAAAAAACAGCCAAAAAAGAAACAGCAATTCGGTGAAGTGATATCTAGCCAAACGCTGCAAGACGCACTATTTGTATATCCATGAGTGAAGATAAGAACCCCGCACATAATCCCAATTGGCATGGCACAACCATCATCGCCATCCGCAAAGGTGGTGACGTGGTGATCGCCGGAGACGGACAAGTCACCGTTGGTGCCACCGTGATGAAAAGTAATGCACGCAAAGTGCGCCGCCTTGGTGCAAAGGGCGATGTGATTGCCGGCTTTGCCGGCGCAACCGCCGATGCATTTGCGTTGTTCGAACGGCTTGAAGGCAAATTGGAAAAACATCCGGGGCAATTGACCAGAGCATGCGTTGAGATGGCCAAGGACTGGCGCACTGACCGATATTTGCGCCGCCTTGAAGCGATGATGGCGGTGGCGGATAAAGACGTGTCACTGATTTTGACAGGCATGGGCGATGTACTGGAGCCGCAAGACGGGATTATTGGCATTGGGTCGGGTGGGTCGTTTGCATTGGCGGCTGCGCGTGCATTGATTGACAACAAGGACATGAACGCCGAGGCGATTGCGCGCAAAGCGCTCGATATCGCAGCCGATATTTGCATTTACACTAATAAAAATGTGACGGTCGAGAAGCTTTAAGTTTCTAGAACGCTGTGAAAATGCCAGCTTCCGAGTTTTGAATTAAGATTCATTAATGGTTTGTTACTGCAATGCTACGCATAAATGCCACAAATCAGGGGCAAAATCGCTACGCTGAAATGATTACGTAGTTTGACCTTTATCCTGCATATCAATTACACTAGCCTGAATTAATTACGAATCCGGATAGGCCTCATATGCTGGTAAAAAAATTGGCGATTAGAAATTGGGTTGCTGCAATTTTGGCAGCGTTTTTTATCATGAGCGCTCCAGCTTTCGCAGCGCCTGTTGCCGATGACAGCTTGCAGTTCTCGGGCAAGGCCAGTGATTATTTCCACGTGCAAGGTAGATGCAATTTTCCAACCGGCGTTATTCCATCACTTTGCCCGCAAGGAAAAGTACTTGGCACCGATTTGTGTGTTTCGACATGGTCATGCCATGGCGCAGGCAAGGATATGCTGAAAGCAACCTATAAGAACGGGTTGAAGGTTTGCGCCTATCTCGATAATGACGGTGATCAGGGTTACTTTGTACCGATGAACACCGCGACCGAATGGCTCGCATTTGCTGATACCAACAACACCCCGCCGGATGTGCGGATTATTGTGGGCTGCGAAGGCGGCATCAAGCAAGACCCTTGCGGCAATGAATACACGCTGCCCGATGTGCGCGTTTCCGATGACCCGAAAGATGTATATAACTTTGCAACCAGCGGCGATTATTCGGTTGAGTTTTCGTGCCCAGCAACAATCAAAGTCACCAATAAGCAAACCGGTATTGAAACCACACAGCCGGTGGTGAATTGCGGCGCATGGCAGGTGAAAGAAACCGGAAGCTGCATTGAATCCGCCGGCCTTACCTTCAACGGCGCGATTTGCACCCAGCAAAGCAAGAGCGTTGAATTGGCGATTGTGCTGGATGCTTCGGGATCGATGGATCAATTGCTGGGCGGCGCGCAAAACGCATTGCGTTCATTGGTTGGCAAATATCTTGTTCCGCGCAGCGATATTCCTGTGACGGTTACGGTGATTGGCGGCGATGGCTATTCCAATGTGCTGAACGATCCATCGAAGGAAAATTGCACCTATGGCAAGCTGTATGGACCTCTGGCTGCTAATGCAACGCAAATCAACGCAGCCGTCAGCTCCACCTTTGCAACCAACAACACGCCGCTGGATACGACGCTGCGTTACACCGCCGATTTCTTCCAGGACAAGAGCAAGCGCCGCGTGATGCTGGTGTTGTCGGATGGCTATGAAACCTGTTTTGGTAATGCGGCCTTTGCCGTGCAGCAGCTGCGCGCCAAGGGTATCGAAGTGTATGGTATCCGTTACGGCGAAGGCCAGGATGCGGAAGCCGAAGCCTTCTTCAAGGCGATGAACAGCTTCTCGCCAGCCAATTCGCAAGACCAGATTACGGCTGCGATGGAAAGCATCGTCAAGAACGTAACCGAAAATTCCTGCAAGCCGACCTTGCGTTTGTATAAACCCGGCCAGACCACGGGCAGCGAGCTTTACACCATCCTTGCGGGTCAGACCGTGAAGGTAAAGCGCGGTACCTATGATGCGGTCGTTGATTACTGCACCGGCAAGCAAACCTTCATCAATCAGGTAATTGAAACCGACCGCGATTTCAACTTCGACCAACAGAATTGCAAGAAGTAGGTGAGTAGGTTAGTCTTTGGGCTAATCTTTCACTCCTGCTTTGTGAGCTTATGCGGTTTACCGGTATTTTTTTCCTGACCTTGCTGTTTGGTGTGTCTCCCGCTTTGGCGCAAGACCCGCAATTTGCTGTGCAGCCCGGCCCGCCGCTGAATACCCGAATTTGCATCGTTGATAAAACCAAGGCGGTGGATGGGCAGACCTTTCAATCCTGCGATGCCGCGCCGGAAAATAATGCGCTGCTGATGAAGGGCTTCATGATTGCCCGAATTGATCGCGGCACGATTAAAAGCAAGCAACCGATTTGGGTGCACAATGTTTGCCGTTATGTCGATAACCGTTCGCCTTCGCAAGATGTGCTGGTGCCGTTTGGCACCGAAGATGAATGGCTTACCTTTAACAAGCTGGTGCCGGGGATTATGAAGGTTGCGGGATGCTGTGTGCCGCGCACGCTGACCGTTCGTGATATTCCGGAACCCACATCGCCCTGCGTAGGCAGATGGACGTTGCAGCAAGTGGTTTCAACCGCCAGCCTTGGCCAAGGCGCCAACCCCGCCGAACAGATTATTGATGAGAAAATGAAAATTGGCGGCGGCGATGCGATGCTGAGCAGCAATGGCGCGCCCTTAAGCTTGCCGATTTCCCGCGATGATGACAACACAGCTTTTACGGTTGACGGCATCAAGGATTTTTCTGCGCGCTGGATGTGTTCGAACGATGAACCCACCGCCGCAACCCCAACGCCCGTGGCCGAAGGCGATGAAAACCCCGCCAGCAATGGCGATGTGCTGTATGTCAGCTTCACGGTGAATTGCACGCATGAGCAATGGACACCCGTGACCTTGCAGAATTTTTGTGTGCCATATGAAAACAACCGCGCCTATCCGTGCGAGATGATGGGCTACCCCGCAGGCACTGCCGGCGATGTGATTATGTATGAAAAGACCATGTGCCCCAAAGGAACCACGACCCGCAGCTTGATCAAGGATAGCTGCGAAGGGCAAAAAATAAATGAACCCGCGGCGGAAGTAACCCCAACCGAACCTGCCGCCGATGCCGCGCCCGCCGCCGCGCCAGCGCCCGATGCAGCAGCAGCCAGCGCAAAGCCGCCCAATAAAACGAACCCCAAAGCGAATACGATGCAGTAGCTGTGGCGGTTCTATGGTTAATAAGCCAGCTTCCAATCGGCTTTAGTTTCACGAAAGCATGTTAAAATAACCCGGTATTTCAAGGGTTAGTGAATGGCGTTTGCAGATATTTTCAAAAACATACATTCCAATATGAATTATACGCTGTGCCAATATGTTTCGCATCTGAATGCGAAAATGGCAGCAGCGGAAATTACCGGCATCCCCGATGGCGATGAACGTCACCCGATCACCATTCTTGAACAATCACTGGCGCATCTGGGCCTGACCAATTGGGGACGGCAGGGTGCCGGTAACTACACATTGGTTGTGCGCGGCGATAAAGTTGGCGATGACCATCCGGCAAAAGTGGTGCGGCTCAGCTTCATGGATATTGAGCACTACATGGTCACTGTGGATGACGTAAAAAATAATCCATTATTCCTACCTGTCGAAGCAAGCGGGAATATCGATGCCCGCATTGGCGGTGTGTATGAAATGCTGCCGCGCGCTGCAATTGTCGGCGAGCCTGAATTTGATTATGTGCATGACCCTATTGAAAACGCTGTATTGGCGGGGCTTATTTTATATGCGCAAGGCCGGTATTACTGGGAAGAAGTGCGCGCGGATAATGTGGGTGTTCATAAGGGCAAGGTTGTGATTGTTGATACAGGAGCAATACGTGATCATTCGCCAGACGGGTTTTCGGTTAGAACTGAAATGCTGATGGCATTACAACACACCTATCAGAATGACAATTTATTCAATGACCGCTTCAAGGAAGCGTTGAAAAACCGCCACGATGCCATGCAGATTTTTTCGCGCTTCATCGCACTTGGCGTGACGGGTGGAATTAATGTCGGGGAACTGGAAGATAAGGCAGCAAAGCAAGGGCTATCAACGGCGGTATCCTATGATAAATCGCCGGCGAAATTGTTTATCTTTGACACCAAGCAGGATCATAGCGGGCTTGAAATTTCGCGTATGATGGGATTGGATGGGTTGGCAGTTGGCATAAAGGGTCTGCGCCCACAACCGCAATAGGGGTATTTAAAAGTATGGTTAATGCTGTAAATGCCGTGAAATCGTGGCGATAAAGGCATTTTGCTTTCAAGCGCCGCATGTTAGAACAGAGCACATTTTTTAAGAATTAAAGCAAGGTTTTCAGGTCATTAGGATGAGTGATATTAGTTCAAGCGATATCGTTTCCGAATTTCGCGCCGCAGCGGTATTTTTCGGTTCAAAAGGTGTAGAAGAAGTTGGCAGAGCGTTTGCGGCCAGCCACCGCCTTGAGCTGATAGAACATCGTGATGTTGGCAAATTCTCCAACGGCGAGATCAAGCTGGAAATCAAACAGAACATCCGTGGCCGTGACATCACCTATTTCGCGCCCAACAGCGGCAATATCTATGATGACATGATGGAAACGCTGATCACCCTTGATGCGCTGCACCGCCATGGCGCAAAGAAAATCGCCGTATTCCTGCCGGATGAACTGATCAAATTCAATAGCAAGGCTATCAAGGATAGCCCGATTACCGAAGCGATGTTTGCGTTCTTCATCAAGATGTTCCATGAAGTGACAACCATTCGTGATCATAAAGGACAAAAAGTAAATTTCGAGCGTATCAAATTTCCAAAAATTCCATTGGAGCCAGGGGAGCGCAACGTGATTGCGCGTGGTCATTCCGCCAAAAAGCTGGCAGGCGAAATTTCTGCCGAGCTGGATGGTATGCAGGTGGTGGATTGGCGCCGCAAGAGCAGTCTTGCTGGCACAAACGTGATTGCGCTGGCATCCAGCGCAGGTAACCCGAACCAAGCGGTGCTGGAAACAGCCGCGATGATTTACAATTTACGCCAGCGCGGCGCAGCCTTTATCAATGTGGTATTGCCGCTTTGGCATTATGCGCGTCAGGAACGCACCGATAACCGCCGCGTGCCGATTTCGGCGGCGTTGATCGGCAAATTATTAAACGTCTTTCGCCCGAATTGCATTTTAACGCAGGATTTACACCAAGCCGCCATTCAAGGATTGGGCCGTGAAACCCATGTGGACCCGATTTATTCAACCGCGTTGATCGCGGCGAAAATCGCCAAACTGGTGAAGGATAATAAGGTCAATCCTGCGGATATTCTGATTGGCGCAGTGGACAGAGGTGCGATTGGCCGTGCCACACAATTGCGCCGGCAACTTAAAGAAAATTACGGCATTGATATCAGCCCGGATATTCCAACCGTGGATAAGCGCCGTGACCCAAATGGCACCAGCGAAGTAAAAGATATCAGCCATAAGGATATCTTGCCCGGTAAAATCATGTTCTTTGTCGATGACATGACTGATAGCGGTGGCACATTCAAGGGCGCAGCCGAAGCAGCCAAGGTCGCAGGCGTAAAAACGGTTATCGGCTTTGTGACCCATGTGGTATCGGCGGTGAACCCCGATACCAAGATGCTGAATATCGCCAAGCTGGAAACATCGGGCGCGCTGGATGCGCTCATCGGACTTGATACGGTTGCCGATTTGACGCCGGAGATGCATAAGCTGCACAAGATTGACATCATGAGCAATTCAAACTGGCTTGCGCAAAACATCCGCGAATGGGCATGGTGGCTTAAAACATCAACCGAAGATGCATCGCTCAAGACATTAAATGATACTGCAACGCCGCCAGCGCCGGATTTACGCCCGCGCGTGGAAGCACATTTGCGCAGCATTTTAAAACTCGCCGCATAGGTTTTAAGGGCGCAATCATGGTCACTTCTGTTTTCGTATGGCTGAAATAACCCAATAGGGCTGCATGCTTATTGCACCGCAAGAAATAATTTCGCCGTAATCCTAATAAAACACTTGGATTCCGTGCGCTAATCGTGGAAAACATATCACCCCAAATTAGTAGGAAAAACCCATGGCTAAGAACAACGACATCAACCCCGAACAGTCCAACCACAGCCTTGATGAAGAAGCGCTCATCATGCACGCGTCGGGCCGTCCGGGAAAACTGGAAATCGTGCCAACCAAGCCAATGAAAACCCAGCGCGATTTGTCGCTGGCCTATTCGCCGGGTGTCGCGGCGCCGTGCCTTGAAATTCACAAGAATCCCGATAAGGCCTATGACTATACGGCGCGGGGCAACATGGTTGCGGTTATTTCGAATGGTACGGCTGTTCTGGGTCTGGGTAACCTTGGCGCGCTGGCGAGTAAGCCTGTGATGGAAGGCAAAAGCGTATTGTTCAAACGCTTTGCCGATGTGGACAGTATCGATTTGGAAATCAACACCGAAGATCCCGAAGAATTTATCAATGCAGTAAAATACCTTGGTCCATCTTTTGGCGGTATCAATCTGGAAGATATCAAATCGCCCGAATGCTTCATGATCGAGCAGCGTTTGCGCGAGCTGATGGACATTCCCGTATTCCACGATGACCAACATGGCACGGCGATTATTTCAGCAGCGGGTTTGGTGAGCGCGCTGGATATCACCGGTAAAAACATCAAAGACATTAAGCTGGTTGTCAACGGTGCGGGCGCGGCGGCGATTGCCTGCGTTGAGCTGATCAAGACCATGGGCTTGCCGCATGACAACGTGATTATGTGCGATACCAAAGGCGTGATTTACAAAGGCCGCACCGAAGATATGAACCAGTGGAAATCGGCCCATGCTGCAAATACCAAGGACAGAACCTTGGCTGATGCGTTGCGCGGCGCTGACGTATTCTGGGGGTTATCGGTTGCGAATTGCGTGACACCGGAAATGGTCAAGGCGATGGCCAAGAACCCCGCGATTTTCGCGATGGCCAACCCCAACCCTGAAATCCGCCCTGAGCTGGCACGTGAAGTTCGCCCCGATGCGATCATCGCTACTGGCCGTTCGGATTACCCGAACCAGATTAATAACGTCTTGGGCTTCCCTTATATCTTCCGCGGCGCATTGGATGTTCGTGCGCGCACCATCAATGATCAAATGAAGATTGCAGCGGCAAAAGCACTTGCGGCACTCGCCCGTGAAGACGTGCCCGATGAAGTGGATGCAGCCTATGGTCGCCGTCTGCGTTATGGCCCTGACTATATCATTCCTGTGCCCTTCGATCCGCGTTTGATTGTGGAAATTCCAACCGCAGTTGCCAAGGCAGCGGTGGAAAGCGGCGTTGCCCGTAAACCCATTACCGATGAAAAAGCATTCCGTTCGGCATTGCGCGCCCGCCTTGACCCCACAGCGGATACCATGGAGCTCATCTTTACAAGAGTTCGCAATAATCCGCAGCGTGTTGTCTTTGCCGAAGGTGAAGAAGAACGCATGATCCGCGCAGCGATTTCATTCCGCGATGCCGGTTACGGCACGCCGATTTTGATTGCGCGTGAAGAAGTGGTGAAAGAAAAAATCGGCATGCTTGGCCTTGCCGATATGAAGGGAATTGAGATTCACAATTCCCGTGTATCGCAGCACAATAAGCGGTTCACCGAATATCTGTTCAAGCGCTTGCAGCGCCGCGGCTTGCTGGAACGCGATTGCCAGCGCATGGTGAACCAGCAACGCAACGTGTTCGCAGCCTGCATGGTTGCCCACGGTGAAGCCGATGCCATGGTGACCGGTTTGTCGCGTAACTTTAATGTGTGCTATGAAGATATCCGCAAGGCGATTGATGCGCGCACGCAATACAGCGCATTCGGTTTGTCGATGAGCATTTCGGCTGGCCGCACCATTTTCCTCGCGGACACTGCCGTGAACCCATCCACCAATCCTGACCGTCATGCGGAAATTGCAATCCGCGCAGCAGAGTTCGCGGAACAAATGGGCCATCAGCCACGCGTGGCGCTCATTTCCTATTCGACCTTTGGTCAGCAGATGAATGATGAACGCGCCAACTTCATGCGTGAAGTTGTGGCCAAACTGGATGACCATGAAGTGAGCTTTGAGTATGAAGGTGAAATGGCACCGGACGTTGCGCTGGATCATGATTTGATGAAGCGCCTCTATCCGTTCTGCCGTTTAACTGGCCCTGCGAACGTGCTGATTATGCCAAGCTTGCAAGCTGCCAATATCGCAACCAAGCTGATGCAGAAAATGGTCAATAGCCGCGATGGCAATATGATTGGCCCATTGCTGCAAGGCCTGAAGCGCCCCGCACAAATCGTGGGCATGGGCGCAACCGTGTCGGAAATCGTGACCATGGCGGCGCTTGCTGCCCATGAAGCGATTGGCAATGCCGAAGCCGACAAGAAGGCGAAGCCAACAGTGGTCAAAGGCGGTAAAGCTGCCTAACCCTTAACGGTTTGACGTTTCAAAACCCGCCTTGGCTCCTGCTGAGGCGGGTTTTTTCTTTTTCGCCGTCGTTTGCCGGATGCTTAACGGCTGCCGGCGATTTTAAGATTTATGCGCGGCAGTTTTGCGTTGCTTTGCGCGGGCTGGCCAACAAAAAAATTACGCAAATGCCAATGAATCTGCATTTTTTGTTTTTGTGCGCGCGCGTACTTCGGCGCGCGGCGCGCATGCTTGCGTAAGCGCAGCGTTAAGATTCGCAGCGTCGCTTAGTATCAGCAACGCAACACTGCTGGAAATTTCCCACAGTTTTTGGGCTGCAAACTAAAAAACTTATTGAATCTTTCCATCATCGTGATACATGTCACGTGAACGCGCACGAACCCCTGGCCCATCGGTGTTTATGTAACGACGCGTCTCATTGTTGGTTGGTGGTCTGGAGCCTTATCCCAGATATCTGATTAATGGAGAGATGTATGGGCAAGAACACCCCGTCATTGATTGAAGAAGTACAAGAACCTCCGGGGTCTTCGGGCCCGGCTCAAAACGCGTATGCACTTTCAGATCTCGAAACCCAAGACAGCGCGCAGGCGGTAAGCCACCACGCGCGTCCACGCAGTGCATCCAAAAACCTTGCGCTTAAAGCACGCCCTTCGGCAAACCGCCCGCAGGTTTACAGCGATGCTGCGCATTATATTGCAGAAACCCGCCCATCGAACCCTGTGCACTTTTTGCGCACGCATGTTCTGCGCGGCGCGGCACAATGGTTTATCCGCAATTTCCCAGGTACCGTTTTATATGCGGTAAAAGCCAACCCATCCCCTGCGGTCATCAAAGAATTGTGGGCATCGGGCATTCGCCATTTTGACGTTGCAAGCTTGGCGGAAGTGGAGCTGGTTGCCAGCCTATGCCCGAAAGCGAAGCTGCACTTCATGCATCCCGTCAAATCGCGCGAGGCGATCCGCAAATCGTATTTCAATTACGGTGTGCGCGATTTCGTGGTGGATAGCGCGCAGGAATTGTTCAAGCTTTTAGAAGAAACACAAGGCGCCAAGGATCTGGGTATTGTGGTGCGTCTTGCTGTGTCGAACGGCCATGCCTTTCACAGCCTTGATGGCAAGTTCGGCGCGGATAATCGTTTAGCCGCAGAATTATTGCAGCAGGCGCGCAAGGTTTCGCAGCGTTTGGGCATCGCATTCCATGTCGGCCAGCAAACCATGCATAGCAAAGCGTATGCTGCAGCCATGGCGCAAGTGGGTGAAGTGATCCGCATGGCAAAAGTAAACCCCGACATCATCGATGTGGGCGGCGGCTTCCCTGTGGCATTCCCCGGCCTTGTGCCGCCAGATATGCACGGCTATATGCACAGCATTAAAGAAGCGTTTGAAAGCCTGAACCTTCCCAAGAAGACCAAATTATGGTGCGAACCCGGCCGCGCGCTGGTTCAAGAATCCGGTTCATTGCTGGTGAAGGTTGAGCTGCGCAAGGGTAATCGGTTGTACATCAATGACGGGTTCTATGGCGCGTTGTTCGATGCCGGTTATAGCAAACTGGCCTATCCGGTTCGCGTCCACCGCACCGCTGAAAGCGCCAATGGGTCGCTCAGCCACAAGACCGCACGCTTCACCGTGTTTGGCCCAACCTGCGACAGCATTGATGTGCTGAAAACGCAATTGGTTCTGCCTGCGGATATTGAAGAAGGCGATTATCTGGAATTCGGTCAGACCGGTGGGTATGCCGCCGCGCTGCAATCGGGCTTCAATGGATTTGGCGCAGACGCCAAACCCGTTGTGGTGCGCGATATGCCGATGTTACAGACACCGGGCTTCTGGCAGGACGATGCTGCCTCACAGTCAGGCGATGAAACAGCGGAAATTCCCGCAACGCTGGTGGCATTCTAAGCCTCTCGAGCCTAGGCACAACTTTAAATCGCACATTACGTTTCATTGCGGCGGCCTTGTTTTGGCTTGGGCTTTTGTGCGGGTTTTGGGCGCTTGGCTTTGGGTATGTTCTTCATGCGCTTTTCTTCGCGCAGACGTGCCGCTTCTTCGCCCACTAAATCCTGAAAGACTTCAAAGGGGTTATTGGTGCGCGCATGCGGCGCCTCTTCATGCACCAGCTGGCTCTCAAGGATTTGCGGCAGAATATCGCGGCGCAGGATAAGCGCATCCGCCATGTACCTTGCATAGGCTTTCAGGCGCCCCACAACATCTTCATCGGTAATAACCTTTGCCATCGTATCTGCAAGTCGCGTCATTTCCGCGCGGATGGTTGCATCATCGAGTGCCCCGATATGCGCCATGATTTTATGCATGGCCTTGAAATCAAGATGCGGAGCAAAGACATGGGATAAGAGCGTTTCGGGATAATCTTCATTAATGTCTGACCAATCCTTTTTACCCGTGATGCGCACCAGTTTTCGTTCGGCGGCCTTCAAGCTGGGATAGGTTTCAACAACGCTGATAAGTGCATAGGACGGCATGCACGGGTCGATATGCGATGGAATTCCTTTTCGCACATCCTCGACATCCATGACACCATTGGCAAAATCACAGATATAAAATCCAAGATTGTTGTACGGGTTGAAGGTATCATCGCGTATCATCTGCAGGACTTTGCGGATATCCATCATCTGGTTGCTGGGATTTAAATCGCCGCTGCCCAGCCACTCCATAATGGTCACTGCTTCGCTAATCGGCGTAATGGCGTGGTGGAAGATGGCGCGTTCCATATCCAAAAGAGGCGGAATTTCCTCTTCATGCGCCAGTGATCGCCACATCGTGCCATCATATGAATGTATTTTGTATGGCTTACCTTTTTCGCGCGCCTGCGCATATTCCAGAACGGTTTCAGCGCGTAGCGCGTGCTTGTGAACCTGCACTGATGTAATGAAGCTGCCATAGCCGTTTTTATCGCGGCGCAGTTTGTCATCGCTTTTGCGGTAATCGAACATAACAGGCGCCAGCGGCGCGCCGATAATACTGGCCCATGATGCGGCCATGACTTCGTTAAACGCTTCTTCGATACATAACACGTTTTTGGTGTGCAAGGTGATGGCGTGGGTTTTGCCAGCGGCATCGGTAAAAAGCGTGTCACCTTCCGGATGATTGAATACATCCACCTCGTTAACGCGGCCTGCGCAGCGCTGTGCCAGTTCCCTGATATGTTTAGGAAATCCTTGTGTCATAGGTATAAAATACACGATTGCACAGCAACTAATTACCTTCTAGTTTTCCGGCATTCGTTAACCATCTAAGCATTTGAATGATGATGAAGCCACTACCACTCATCCCTGCCGAATGGGCGCCGCAGCGCGCCATATGGACCGCATGGCCAGCAAACCATGATGAATGGAACGGTGATTTAGCGTCGCCGCGCGCAGACGTTGCTGCGATGGTTCATGCGCTTGCGCCCACGAACAAGGTGCGTGTGCTGGTGAATACATCCATGGGCGGTGAAGACGCGATGAACAGCGCGCGCGAAAAAATTGGCGATGTTGCGGAATTAATTCCAGCCAAATATGGCGATATATGGTTGCGTGATACGGGGCCAATTTTTGCACAAAGCGGCGCTGGGCAAATTGCATTGCGCTTTAAAACCAATAGCTGGGGCGGTAAATATGATTTGCCCGATGATGCAACAGTAGGTGATCGTATTGCAGAATTAGCCAATAAACCAGCGGCGCATTTTGATTTTGTATTGGAAGGCGGCGCAGTCGATCACGACGGGCAGGGCACCGTGCTTACCACCGCGCAAACGATTTTGAACCCCAACCGCAATGGCTGGACCAAACAGCAAGCAGAAACCGAATTGGCGCGTGCGCTTGGCGCAAAAAAAATCATCTGGATTGATGAGGGGTTATTGAACGACCATACCGATGGGCATATCGATAATATTGCGCGGTTTGTTGCGCCGGGGCGCGTAGTATGCCAAGCGCCAGTTGGCGATAATGACCCCAATGCCGAAACATTGAACCATATTGCCAGAACATTGGAGAACGCAACCGATGCGTTGGGCAAGAAGCTGGAGGTGATCCGCATTCCAAGCCCCGGGCTTTATTACGATAAGCTGGGCGAAATTTCACCTGCATCCCATATGAACTTCATCATCGGCAATGGCGTGGTGGTTGTACCTGTTTATGGTACGCAGACTGAAGCAGCAGCGCTTCAAGAATTGCAAAAAATGTTCCCAACCCGTAAAGTGATTGGCGTATCGTCCAAGGGATTATTGGGCAGCGATGGGTCGGGCGGTGGTTCGTTCCATTGCATCACCCAGCAGGAGCCGTTATGAGCAAGGTAACTGTCGCAGCATTGCAAACGCAGTATGGCAATGATATGCGCGCCAATATCGCGGCCACTGAAAAACTGGTACGTGAAGCTGCCAAACAAGGCGCGCAGATTATTTTGCCATCTGAGCTGTTTCAGGGAATTTATTTCTGCACGCAGCAAAATCCCAAATGGTTTGAAACGGCATTCGCCGCAAACGAACATCCATGCGTCGTCGCGCTGGCAAAATTGGCAGCAGAATTAAAAGTCGTTATTCCTATTTCATTCTTCGAAAAAGATGGCCCGCGTTATTACAACAGCGTGGCAATCGCCGATGCGGATGGCAGCATTTTGGGTGTTTACCGCAAAAGCCATATCCCCGATGGCCCCGGATATATGGAGAAATATTATTTCCGCCCGGGCGATACCGGATTTAAAGCATGGAAAACAAAATTCGCTACCATTGGCGTTGGCATTTGCTGGGACCAATGGTACCCCGAATGCGCACGCGCGATGATGGTGCAGGGCGCAGAATTATTATTCTATCCAACCGCCATCGGTTCAGAACCCTATGATGCAGCATTGGATACGCATGCGCCATGGCAACGCGCGATGCAGGGCCACGCAGTGAGCAATGCCGTACCGGTCATTGCATCCAACCGCATTGGCCTTGAAGATAATGATGGCGTAAAACAACACTTTTACGGGCATTCATTCATTGCTGATAACGCAGGAACTCTGGTGAAGGAATTCGGCAAGACCGAAACCGGTGTTCTGGTTCAGGAATTCGATTTGAAGTTGATTGAAAGCTACCGCGCGGATTGGGGTTTTTTCCGCGATCGCCGCACGGATTTATACGAAAAAAGTTTTAAGTAATTAAATCCACTTCGCGTCGGGCGGCAGGCTCATCAAAATGGCTTCGGTGTTACCGCCGGTCATCAGGCCAAATTTTGTGCCGCGGTCATAAACCAGATTAAATTCCACATACCTTCCGCGCCGGATGCTTTGCTGCTGTTTATCTTCGGGTGTAAACGCATCATACATGTGGCGGCGCACCAGTTTTGGATAAATATCCAGAAACGCCAACCCTACATCCTGCGTGAATTTGAAATCCGCATCCCAATTGCCGCTATCGTGATAATCGTAGAAAATGCCGCCCACGCCGCGCGGTTCGTTGCGGTGTTTGTTGAAGAAATATTCATCCGCCCATGCTTTATATTTTTCATAATAATCGGGTGAATGTGCATCGCATGCGTGTTTCAGCCGTGCATGGAACGCCGTGGTATCCGCATCATTCGGGATGTTCGGATTTAAATCGGAGCCGCCGCCAAACCAGCCGCGTGTGGTGACGATGTGGCGGGTATTCATATGCACGGGCGGCACATGCGGGTTGGTGGGATGCAGCACAAGGCTGATGCCACTGGCCCAGAATGCGCCGGTTTCGGCGGCGCCTGGAATTTGTTTGCGGAATTCCGGCGAGAAATGCCCATAGGTTGTGGAAATATTCACGCCGCCCTTTTCAAAGACGCGGCCACGTAATTGACCCATAACCCCGCCGCCGCCCGGAAGATTATCAGGCGTTTCACGTTCCCATGATTTTTTAATAAAGCGCGCTGGTTCATTCGCCATTCGCTCTGTTCCATCTGGCGATGGAACAACCGCTCGGGCGGAAGAAGCATATTCTGCTTCAATCTTTTCTAATTCAGCGCAGATCCTATCACGCAATTCTTTAAACCATGCGGCGGCGCGTTCTTTTTGTTCCTGTGTTGGGAAGGTATGCACAGCAGCGGTGATGGGTTGGATGCGGGACGTTTCCATTACATATTTCTCGTTTGTCGTAAGGCTTCGCTAAGTACAATCGCGGCGGACATGCCTACATTTAAAGAACGCAGGCCTTTTTGCAACGGGATAACCACGCGGGCATCGGCGATGGCATGCACGTCATCAGGCACACCTGCGCTTTCGCGGCCCAGAAGCAGGATGTCCGATGGTTCGAATTTAAACTCGGTATAGGGCGCGGAGGATTTTGTAGTCAGGAGCACCAAGCGTTGGCCTTTGCTGGCGTTAAGAAACGCGTCCCAATCCTTGTGGCGGGTCATGTTCACAAAATTAATATAATCCATCGCCACGCGTTTAACCTTTGCGTCATCCCATACAAAGCCAAAGGGTTCGATAAGGTGCAACGGCACGCCAAAACATGCGCAAAGCCGCATGATTGCCCCGCAATTCTGCGGCATATCGGGCTGATACAAGGCAATGGAGGGGCGAATTGAATTCATACTCATTTAGTCAAGTTTTTGGGCGAATTCCCCATATTTTGCAACTGCAAAATAACGCTCTTTAGTTGCAAGGTTTAGCCGTTAAGCTTTCCGGGCAATAAGGTTGGCCGGTTTGAAGTGGAAGCATTTTTTAACGCCAAATTCAGTGTCTGATTTTTTAAAGGAATAACCCATCGTGCTCGACGGAATTAGTAATGAAGATCTGCGCTCCTATTACCAAGCGCGCACCGCCAAGGCATTCATTGCCCCTATCTTGCAGCATCTGGTTCCAGAAGAAGATGCCGATCTTATCCCTGATCTTGAAGTGATCGCGGATGAATTGATCACACCGGTCATCGACAGCAGTGTCTATAGCGCGCATGAATTCGCCGATGCGAATTTTCTGAATACACTCTACGGCATGGAAAAAGCCGTGGAAGCACGCCGCCACGGTGTGTTCGACAGTGTATTCCAGAAATACAAGAACGAACCCGCGCGCCTGCGCCGCGTGATGGAACATGTGGTATTCATCGGGCAGGTTATCAAAGTCGCCGCGCCCCACAGCCATGACAATGTGGTGGAAGATGCCCGCCCAGAACGTGACCGCGCATTTGATTTTATTGTGCAGCATGGACGCGGCACGGCCGATTTTTCAACCATCATCCCTGAAGGATTGGAGCATTATCTAAGCGAAATCATCCGTATTGGCGAGATCACCAACGGCGCGGAAATGCGCGCGGCACTGGCGACGCCCGTGATCACATCCGTTTCCACATCGCACCCCACACGGTACACGACCAGCGCATTCACCGATGCGCGCCGTGTGTTCGCCTTGGCGCAGCGCGAAATGACCCGCCGCGTGAATGCGGGTGAAACCCATTTGCTGCTTGATTACATGAACGGACGCGGCGAAGCGTTCGAAGCGTTGCAGCGCATGAAGGAAGCCGATCTGACGTTCAAGGATGACGACGGCAATCTGGCGAATTTGACGCCGCTTGGGGAGATTATGGCGTCGCTTGCGGATATTACCGATGACTTCACCCGTAACATCGACGAGATCTATCGCAAGAACGATAACGCGATGCAGCGTTTATCGGATGCGAAAATACTGCCCTATGAATATGACGCGCAGGAACGCCTGCTGACCGAGCTTAGTTTGCGTTTCGCCACATGGGTGATGGGCGATAAGGATGGCAACAACAACATTCGTTCCGAGCATTTATTGCTTGCCACGGCGCTGTTCCGTCATAAGGCTTCGGAATTGTATGCGCAGCAATTAAATGACAGTGGTTTGGTGGTGGATGGCGCGCCAGATGGCGGTACATGGAATGATTATCTGGCCGCTAAAAACGCAGAAATGGCCGATATCATCGAGCCATTGTTAAAGCGCATTGCAGGTGCAGGTAATGGCGTTGATCTGCCCTTATCACGCGAAGAATATGAAGGCGCGTTGACTGCAATTAAAAATGTCTATGCATTTGATGGCGGCAATATCAACGAAGTGAATGCGAAGTTCCAACAATCGCTTACTGCCGCGTATCACACAACCCAAGGCGCACAGCAAAAAGCCGCGCTATCGCTTATCCGTAAATCGAAAATGCTAGGCCTTGGGCTTTTGAATTTCCATTTGCGCGAAACCGCAGAAGTGTATGAGCCGGTGATGGCCACCTTGTTGAATGGCAATGAAACACTGTTCGGTTACAAAATCGAGGATTATGCCGGTTTGGAAGATGCGCAAAAACTTGCCTTGCTGAATAGTGCGCTGGGCAAGGGCGGTGATGTACTGGGTAAACTGAAAACCGATTTCTTTGCGCGGTTGAAGAGCGAAGGTAAGACCGCAGATACGATGCGCAATTACAGCAAACACGACGCAGATGTCATCACGCTGCACACGCTGCAACGCTTTGAAGTAGGGGGGATGCAGGATGGGCTGATCACCGACCACGTATTGGCAGAATGCCAGGGCGCATTGCAAATGATGGAGACATTGTTGGTTTCCAAAATGACCGGCGTGAATATGGTTATTGTACCGTTGCTCGAAGATATTGAAACGCTGACACAGGCGGTGCCCATTTTCGAAGATGTGTTCAAGCAGCGCGCATGGCGTGACCATATGTGGGAAATGGCGCAAGGTGACCCAACCCGCATCGTGAATCTGCTGAAAATCCAGTTCGCGCACAGCGATTGCATGCGCCGTGGCGGTTTGCCCCGCGCACGCAGCAATATTTATGACCAGGCCAATTTGCTGGTGCCGGGTATGAAGGAATTATTCCCCAAAATTCTGCAAGCTTATGTGCGCGATGGGCGTATTCAAGCCAAGGATGTTTCGGGTATTTTAAAACAAATGAACGAACGCCCAACCGCCTATCATGTGCGCCAGTTCCATGGCGGCAGCAAAAGCGATACGGCGCGTGGCGGCGTGCGTTCCACGACCGCATTCAACAAGGACGCGAACTTGGCCGATTGGATGGAGGACACGCATCAAGGCGGCGATAATCCCGAATTGCGTCTATGCGAACGCTTCCAGCGTTTGCAGACAACATTGGTGGCGCGCAACGCGTTGGAGCTGGTTAAAAAATCGAAGGGCAATGGCGCATCGTGGAATTACGGGCGCGAACACGCATTGAATGATGCGATCGACAATTCCATTGAGGATTATCTGGAAAACCATTATGGCGCACAAAACCAATTGGGCAAAGCCATGGGCGAAGTTGGCTTTTATGATGTGAACCATACGTTGAATAATCCCGGTTCACGCCAAGGCCGTAGTGAAACCGGCGGTATCAAAGCCGTTTATCCGAACACCAAACCGGTTGCGCCCGGCGATATGCGCACGATTGGCTTTACGACGACGGGATTGGATATGGGGGTTGGCTTTGCCGTATTGCCAATGCGCAATATGGCGAAATACATCAACCAGCTATATGGCACGCGCCCTGATCTGCGCGCTGAATTATTGCGTGATGCGCAGCAGGCATTTGGCGATGATGTGGTGATCTTCGAGAACGATGCCTTAACGCCAAAAGGCCTGCAAACATTGTATAAAGTATCGCCTATTTACCGCGCGGCGGTTGCCGATTTCCCCGCGTTTGGTGTGGCGATCAGCAATGTGCAGTTCACTGTCGATTTATTGAAGCAACGCGAGGAGCGCGGCGCGCCAAAGGTAAGCATTGAGACGATGGATTACTTCACCAAGAGTTTGCCGTTGGATATTGTGGGCGCGGCCGTTCCGTATTTGCAGGCCAAGGGCGTTGAAATTCCCGAAGGCTTCATCAGCAAGGATGAATTAGCAAACCCAAACCCCGAAACATGCAGCAAGTTATCTTTCCTTATCCGCAAGATCACCATGCAGCATATCGATGAACAAATGGGCATGGGCGCACGCATGCAGGACTTTTCGCGCATCGCGCGGGAAACGCTGTATATCAAGGCGATGGAAACGCCGGACCAGCCGTATAGCAAGGATGCGGAATATATGTTCCGCTTGGCGGGTATTGCGCGCGGGCTTTCAGGACATCAGATTTATGATGGCGCATCCGACCACTCCATGGGTGTGCGCCGCGTTGAAAAACGTGCGCAGCGCGAGCATTGGGCGCCTGCATTGGCGGCAGCATAATATTGTATTAAGGGGCGTTAAGAAATGCCCGTAATATCAGGGTATTGGCGCAATTTTACGCACATAAAGGTGTTGTTTAGGCTTAAAGGGCATACTGATACCCTTATGGATAAAAAAACGCTTTTTTGCCCTCCTCATTTATGATTAGCTTTGTTCCATAAGGTTCACGACGTATTTCAAACTGATCTATTCATTTAGGAAATTTCATTATGGTTGATACTGTTTCTTCTGCTGTGTCCGTTTCCGATGAAAGTGCGTTTTCGCTTGGCCATGTGCTCGTCATTCGTGACTGGAGCCAGTCATCCTATGGAAATCGCATCCCGCTAAACCATGAAAAGCTGGATTTGTTTTATGATTTAGTGGGTCAATTCAACCAAGCCGGCCCTGCAAAAATCACTGCGATCGAGGGTCCAAGCGGCGCACAGCCACAACGCGATGTGATGCTTGGCCGTCCACCGTTGGAATCGATTGTGCATATGGATAAGAAATTACCACCCGATGTGGAAATGCGTTTGTTGGTGCGCGGCCCGTTTGCCGTGGGTTTGGAAGCTTTGCACGAAGATGATCTGACCTATGTTCTGGAAACCATGGCGCAAAAAGCCGGCGCACAGAATAAGGGTGATGTTAAGGGCCGCCCAGTGGTGTTCCGTTTATTCGAAGCACAAAATAACCCCGAAGAATACGCCGCCACCTTGCGGATTTTAACCGCGATGCGCGCTAAGGGATATAATGTCAGCTGCGAGCTAGCTATTTGCTATACGGCAGATGACAGTTTTACCTCAGAACATTATCGCCATCTGTTCGAACGCGCATTGATCGCACAAGCCGTTGACCCCGATGTGATCAGCCGTATCAGTATCAAGGATATGATCGGCCAATTGAATGACAAGCCCGGCGAAGTGAAGGACGGCAACGCCTATTCGGTGACCAACGTGTTGTTGATGATCGCCGAACAGTTCAAAGAAAAATATAACCGCGTTTTGGAAATTGGCATTCACACTCACCAGACCGATGACGCGCTGGGCGCGAATACCATGGCTGCTGCTGCGGCTGTTAGCCATATCAAGCATAATGAAGGCCGTGAAGCTGCGATCAGCCGTTTAACTTTGGATAGTATTCCAGGTGGACGCGGATTTGCCGATACCAAGGCATTGATGGTGCAGGCTGCGAAATTCGGCTATGGCGCCATGCCAAGCGAAGCGCAGCTGGAAATTCTTGATCGTATGGAAGGTGTAATTGCCAAGCTGGAGCGTGCCTACCGCGCGGATAGCAATATTTTTACTGGCGAAGAATTGCGCTATGCGCGCTTGCCGGGCGGCGCGGTGCCATCGGCGATGGTGTATGCAATTAACCCGCTTGCCCAAAGTTTCATGGCTAAGGGGCTGGCCGAAACCGAAAGTGCAGCAATGATGATGGCGGCGCGCGCATTTCTTGATGTGAACCGTCGGCTGTCGATTGATTTTGGTAATGCCAGCTCGGTCACGCCTGGCGCACTCTATCTGACCCTTTGTTCGAAAGTGGTTATCGAAGCGATGTTGGAACGTGGCTTCTTCAAGCGCATGAAATCCATGGGACTTGATCTGACCAAGCGTTTTTCACAGCACGGCTTATTGACCGGATTGCTGGATGATATCCGCGATTATTATGATGCCTTGCGGGATATGCCGGATAAACGACCAACGGCCTATTTCCGCGGACAAATGCCGCAGGAAGTGGACCCCCGATTACTAAAGCATATTTGTTATAACTATCTGTCGGGCTTGTTGCCTGAAGCCTATGCGCAAAGCGCATTAAAAGATGTGGTTCCAGAGCGCTCCTACCTTGCGGTGCGCCGTCATTTGCTCAGCGACCCGGCCGATAAAAGCAAAGCACGCGCATTCCTTCGCCGCGCAAAAGTTCCGGCTGATAAAATCGAAGCCTTTGTTGAAGCGCATATCGGTAAAGCCGAAGCCCGCCGCGATCTCGCCAAGAAGCCATTATTGGCAGTAGCGCGCAGCGCTGTGAAATCGGTTGAAGGCGTAACCGTAAGTGAAGAGGAAGCAGTGTTTGCAACCCTCATCAGCGGTAATTTGGGCATGGGCAGACCCACGACCGATGCGGTGCGTATGATGTGCACGCCGCGCACCACACATCCTTATGAATACCTTGATAGTCTTGATGTAACCATGTTCTCAGGGGCGCAGCGCCGTTGGCTTGAAGCTGCCCGCGTACAGGCAGAAAAATATAAAGTGCGTAGCTTGTCGGACTTGGCGAGAAAAGCTCCCGAGGCCCATGCTGAATTGATGCGCGCCCGAAGCCAAGGCTGGATGGCGGGGTTGACCCAGCGTGCAGCCAATGATGGCGAACCAACTAGTATATGGGGATCGGCAACGCGTCCGAAAACAAACGGGAACGGTAATGGGCATGTCGCAAAGCCCGCAGACCCGCATCCAGGTAGTGGCAGCAATTAACCCATAATAAAAACGCGGTTTTAGCATCTGTTGTGGCCCAGAATGATGGCTAGACATTCATACTGTACCTTGCTAAATCACTGCCTTCGAAAAACATGGCGCTGAAACCTGGCTTCATGTTTTACCCATGGTGCGGGCGATTAGCTCAGTTGGTAGAGCAGTTGACTCTTAATCAATAGGTCGTAGGTTCGAATCCTACATCGCCCACCATTCTCAAATCTTCATCGAACCTACAGCATTGTTTTGTTTGCTTCGCAAACGGGGTTCGAATCCACCATCGCCCACCATTCTCAAATCTTCATCGAACCTACGGCATTGTTTTGTTTGCTTCGCAAACGGGGTTCGAATCCACCATCGCCCACCATTATATCGACGCGATGCGTCTGCGGTTCCCGCAACCCGCCCTGCTTTTAGACTGACTACTCTGTGCCCAATTTAAAAATGTGGTCACAACCGTGACTGCACCATTTTCCGCCATTCACTCTGCGCTTGCCGCTTCGCGGGTGGCGCAACCGTTCGGGCGGGTTTTAAGACCGACCACTAAAATTTAGTATTTGATGAAAACGGGTGCTTCGCCAAGTGCAGCAGCCAGTGCAGGTGAAATGCGCAGCCATGCGCCTTGTGAATCTGTTGGTACTTCAGACGCAGAGACATTCGGGTTATTGCTTGTTGTGCTGGTTTGGCTTTGGGTTGTCGTTGTCGTCGGACTGTTTGGCTCGGTTGTATGCACGGCTGTTGGCATGTTCAAGGTCGGGTCTTGCGATACGCGCGTCACGGTTACGGGGATGTCATTGCTGATGATATTGAATAATGCAGAAGTGTAATCGAGCGTATAGTTAGCGCTGTTAGAGGCTAGTGTATGTTTGGTGATACGGTAGGAGCCGACCATGGTTCCGCTTTCGCGTGATAATGCACCCGTTAATACGTTGCCTAGGATGTCGCCATTTGCCAGACCCGATACCGAATAGGTGAGCGCAGGATCAACCGCGCCGTAAACCTTGGTGATGCTGTTGGCCGCGACATAGAGCGTCGCCGGTGTGATAGCGAATGTGCTGCTTACAAAGTTGAGGTGATAGTTGTTGCCTGCACTCAGCGTGCCTTGGGAGACAGCATAGCTGTTCACGGCTTCACCGATCGCGCGGGAGAGTGCCCCGGTGAATGCGATATTCGTTCCACCCGACATGGTGTAGGTAAGTGTTGGATCATTGGTGCCATATACTTTGCTCAGCGCATTGGCGGTGATGTTCAGTGTTGCCGGTGTGATGGATAGATTATTTCCGGTATAGGTGATCGTATAATTGCTGCCAGCTGTAAGTGTGTTCTGGTTGATGGCATATGGTCCACCTGTCACGGTTTCACCAGCCGCGCGCGATAATGCACCAGTGAATACCGATGCGGTATCGCCGTTCGTCAAGCCGGAATAGGTGTAAGTGAGTGCAGGATCAGCCGCGCCATAGGTCTTGGTTTTTGCAGCAGCCGTCACTGTCAGGGCTGCAGGTGTGATGGACAGATTATCGGATACATAGGTAATCGTATAATTGCTGCCAGCTGAAAGTGTGTTCTGGTTGATGGAGTATGGACCACCTGCCACGCTTTCACCAGCCGTGCGCGCAATCGTACCTGTCAAGCTATCGCTGCCATAGAGCGAGCCGCTTGTTAATTGATAGGTCAGGCTTGGATCGGCTGCGCCATAGGTTTTGGTTTTTGCATCAGCGGTAATGGTGATAGGACGCGGTGTGACGGTGAATGCGCTTGCGTTATTCGCATAGCTAAAACCATAACCCAATACCGATGAAAGCGAGCCAAGACCGTAGTTGATATTATAGGTGCCGATATTCGAACCCGCTATATAACTGCTGCTGCCGGTCAATGATCCTGTCAACGTATCGGCGCTGGAATCCGAACCCAGATATCCCGTTGCTGTGTACGCATAGCCGCTCAAATTCGGTGCTGCTGCGCCATAGACGATACTGCTGAGCGCATTCGGGGTGATCGTCAGTAGAGGTGTGGTGGTATAGAGAAGACCGTTACCTGTTCCAGGGAAAGATGGGCATGAACCGCCATAGGTGCAGCTGAAGCGGCGGAATGAATTGCTGAGGCCGCCAATCGTATCATTTGAAGGATTGGTTGAATATACCAGCCATCTGCCGGATGGAGTGACAAGCGCACCTGATCCCGCATTATTGATGAAGTTCCTGCCCGCCGCCAATTTGATTGCGTCGCCGCTGCCGCTTGCGGTGATGACTTTCGCTGCGGCAATGGTTAGATCTGCTGCGACACCTGTTGTGCGGGCTATCACGCTGGAGGCGGTGATGTTTGGTAGTGTCAAGCCGTTGGTGGTTGTTACAGATACGGCATCGAGCGCCTGTGTGCTTCCCACATTCCCGCCGAAATTCACGGTGCCGGCATTGATGGTCAGATTACAATTTCCCGAACATCCGGCGATCGGACTGAATGAACTATTTGTACCGGTGTTGGCATAGGTCACGATGACATCGCCGCCCGATGTTGTGATGGTTCCGCCCACCACCAATGCTTGCGCAGTCGTGCCTGTGTAACGGATGATGACAGCACCATTTGTGCCTGCCGTTCCGCTACCTACGGCAGTACCACCCACCCCTAGATTGTTGCCATAGCTATAGAATGTCGCTCTGCCTGCTGCGATGGTCGCTGCGCCGCCGCCGGTGCTTACCGCGTTGGCGGAACCCGCATTACCCAGCGTGATCGTGGCGGAGACATTGCCGGGATTCGAATAATTGCTGCCGCCATTGCTGAAGGCTGCCGGTGTCGATACGGCAATACCGGTTTGTCCGGCGCCGCCCAAGAAGCCACCACCGCCACCGCCACCACCGCCACCATCACCCGAATAGCTTTGTCCAACGCCGCCCGATGTCGTGCCAGTATTGGAGGTTTGCGTTCCGCCACCTGCGCCGCCAACACTTTTTGCAAAGCCTTCATTACCGCCGCCACCGCCCGCGCCACCGCCAGCGACCACGTAATAGGTTCCGCCGATATAAATTCCTGAGAATCCGCCACCGCCGCCACCGCCACCACTGGTACCCGATGCACCCGCTGCACCGCCAGAGCCGCCGCCATTCACACCGCCTGCACCACCTGCAGCTGATGAAAGCGAATTTGTACCACCAGCGCCGCCGCCGCCAACCGCAACGGTATAAACAGCGCCAGCCGACACATTCACGACCGCATCAACTGCAGCGCCGCTGCCGCCGCCAGAGCCTCGTGTTGCAGCATCCATGCCACCACCACCACCGCCCGCGCCAACTGCCAGAACGCTGAAGGTGCTATAGGATGGTGCGGATCCGTCAATCGTGCTCGCAAAAGTGAGTGTGCCGGTTCCAAGCGTCAGACTGAGCGGAGCTGCCATGGTGACAGCCTGATTAAAATTAATATTGCCGCCGCCACTATTCACCGAAGTGTCCGCGCCAACAATTATGCCATTGGTACCCGTAAAGGTAATCGCGCCGCCCGTGCTGTTGATCGCGGCCGATGCGGTTGCAAGATACAGCGAACTTCCTGCATTGAACGTGATGGCACCATTGGTGCTGGAAATTGTGGATGCAGCATTGCTGACGATGAATGCGCCGCTGGTCAGGCTCAGCGCGCCGCCGCTGAGCGTTGTTGAAAGACTGCCGCTGACTTGCAAACTTGAACTTGCGCCAGATGTGTTGACGCTAAGCGATGCAGCGGTAATCGCAGGTAATGTGAGAGAGCTTGTGGTGGTGATGCTGGTTGCGCCCAGCGCCGAGGTTGCGCCCCATGCCGATGAAAGCGTTGCAGACCCTGCGCTGACCGTTATGGCCACACCGTTCACGGCGCCAGTGAAGGTCGCGCTAGATGTGCCAGGATTGACCGTAAGGGTTTCGGTAACGCCGCCTGCCGTATCGGTGATGGTGCTGCCAAACGTGATTGCCTGATTGGTTGTGGAAACATTGATGCTCGTAGCTTCCGCGATAATGACCGGATTGCTGAATGTGATGGTTGATGCCGTGCTTGTTACGTTGTTCTGTAGTGTCGTTGTTGTGTTATTGGCAAAGAGCACAGATGACGTTGAATTCAAAATGCGATTGAGTGTGAAGGCATTGAATCCTTGGATACTGACCGCGCCGAATGTCGCGCCTTGACGCACAAGATTTGTGGTTGTGACCGTTAAGCTTGGCCGTGTGCCATTAATTCCCGACAGGAAAGTGAGCGCGCCTGTACCCACGCTAAGGTTGCCATTGATCGTAAGGTTGCCCGTGCCAGCTGTTGAACCGTTTGCAGCGGTCATGCTGAGGGCGCCTGTGGCGCTGGTTGTCAGGGTGTTTGCGGGGCTTAAGGTCAGATCGCGATTTGAAAGAAGTGTGATGTTGCCGCTGCTGTTAATGTCGCGCGAGATCGTGGTATCGAGAAAACCCTGAATGGACACTGTGCCAAAAGTTGCGCCTTGACGGACAAGGTTGCTTGTCGTCGCGGTCCAGCTTGGCCGCGTGCCATTCACACCAGATAATAGTGTTAAAGCGCCGGTGCCAACACTGAGATTACCATTGAGGTTCAGATTTCCTGTGCCGTTTACGCTGTTACCGGCAGCGGTGAGTGTGAGCGCGCCTGCGGCGCCCGTTGTAATCGTTTTCGTTGCGGCAAGGGTGATGTCACGCGTGAATGCAGCACTGATATTGCCGCTACTGGTGATGTTTTGATTGATGGTAAGGTCGCGGCCTGTTCCGGTATAGCTGGTAATCGGCGTTGTGCCACCAACAGCCCCGTTGAAGATTGTTGCACCATTGGTAGAGCTTGTGGTCAAACCACCTGCGCCATCGATGGTGCTGGCGAAGGTTAGTGTGCCTGAACCGGATGTCACACTCAAATTCGCGGCAAGCGTAACAGCGTTATTGATATTGACCGCGCCATTTGCAGAATTAATCGTGAAGGCATTATTGATTAAAATGCCGTTGGTGGCATTCAAGGTGATCGCCCCCGCATTGGTCGTGATGGTTCCGGTAGATGCTGTTGTAATCTGATTTCCTGCTGTCAGGGTGAGGGTGCGACCTGCCGTCGTGAAATTCATATTATCGCCCTGAAAATCAAGGGTGATGTTATTCGACGATTGCAAGCTGATATTTGCGGATTGCGATAAGCGTTGTAAATAACGGGTTGTAAAGACGCTGTACCCATCAACCGCATCGCCTTTCTGCACGCTTGCGGTTGCCTGCGCAACTTCAGTTGCGCCACTACCCGGAGGAAGAAGTGCAACATTCCATTTTCCGGATATGTACTGGTTCAACAGCGTCTGTTCGTTCGCGGATACAGCTTTGTTATAGGCAAAAACATCACCAAGTTTTCCTGTAAAGAAATACGAGCCAACATTATTACCAATCGTCGGCGTTGTGCCCCATGCGACGGTGTTCGTCGTGGTCGAGAAAAGAGCTTGTCCGTTGATATAGTCGCGCCAGTCATTCGCCGCAGAGATGACCCCATACACATTGGCTGTCGTCAATGCCGGAACAGGATTTGCAGCGGTCTTTCTGAGATTGGAGCCGAATGAATCGTATACAACGCCGTCCGTCCAGACATAGTGGGATTGAATGCCGGTGCCCCAATTACCAAAAGGCATACCTGTCTGGCTTCCGGTACCCGGCGGATCGGCCGCATTGATCGCGCTGAAAAAACCGCTGCCCGCTGTTGCGCCTGACATGAGGTTCGGGAGATTGAGGTAGGAGCTGCCAGAGTAATTCGTGGTCCCGATTGAATTAAACCCATTGCTTATCCATAGCGGCATGTTCGCGGCCGTTGCCTGCGTCGCGTTATTACCCAGACCGCTTTTATCAGTCATTTGTGATACGTAGCCGGCATAGACCACTGCGTTTGTGTATGTCGCGGTGAGTGCGCTGGAGAATGTGATAGTGGTGCCGGAAATGGAGCTGATGGTGTAGGTGTCTGTGCCAAGCGTGGAGGCGGCTGTTACGCTGCCGGCAGCGCCAAGGCGAAGGCGTTGGCCGACCTGAAGTGTAGAAGCGATGTTAGCGCTTGTGGTGATGGTTGTTGCGCCGGATGTGCCGTTCGCGGTTAGGCATGAACTTGCACAGCTATTCGCGCCTGCTGTGGTCAGTGCGCTGTAGGTGAGATTGACATTGGCGGTATCGCTTGAATCCACCCATAGTTTCAAGCTGGCGGAAAGCGCGCCGGTTGAACCTGTGATGACCGTTGCGTAGTTCGGTGCGAAGTTCCCGTAGATGGTGATGTTGGTCGGGTCAAGGAAATAGGTGCCCCGTGAACCGTTGCTGCTGGTGAGATCAACATAGCCGCCAGCGTCCAGATGTCCGTGGCCGGATGTTTCGATGAAGCCGCCATCACCGGCATTGCCGCCCGCAATCGCATTCCATGTGGTGGCATGAATGCCTTTGCCGCCCAGTGCACGCGCATAGACATTGCCGTAGAATTGTGTCGTGCCATCCGACCAGAAGATGGTTCGGCCTGCATCGCCGCTATTCAGGGCATCATTCAACACCAACACATCCTTATCGACGTAAAGGTTCAGCGCGGTGGGTGTATGACCGCCGCCCAGATAATCACCGCCGATGCGGATATCCCCGCCGGCTGCACCGATGCGCATGGAAGAAATTGCTTTGCCAAGTGTTGTTCCGGATAATCCATCGCTGCCCGATGCATCGATGCGGGTGCCAGCCAATAAGCCGATATTATCACCCGTTACCTGAATGCTGCCGCCATGTTCACTTGCATTGCGGCCCGATGCGTCGAGAATGCCAGAGACGAGGACAGTGCTATGGCCTTGTTTGGTTGTCTTGTTGCTGCCTTGGGCTGCGATGATAATCTTGCCATTATGTTCGCGGATGCTGGGCGCAGCCAGTTCGCCATGCACGGTTATCAAACTGTTGACGATGTCTTTTCCGGCGGCGGCGGTCAGCGCGATGGTTCCGCCAGGGGCAGCAATCACACCGCTATTGCTGACGAGTTGTGATTTGACTTTGTCCGAAACCGCAACCTTGATCAGATCATCGCCGTATAAATCCACCGTCGCCGTATCGCCGGATGCGAGTGCTACACGGCCAAGGCGAGCATAAATGATGCCACGATTGATGACATTTGGTGCAACAAGCCCGACAAGTCCTGCATCTTTGGCGGTGATAAGGCCATCATTTATAATCGCTGCATCAGGGTTTCCGGCTTCATCGAAATTTAGGATGCCGGTATTGTTCATGAACGCGTTATTGCTGATATTCGCCGTACTGGCGATGAGGCCGTTGACATCGACGCGTGCATTGGGTCCGAACCACACGCCATTCGGATTTACAACAACCAGATTACCATTCGCAGTCAGATTGCCGTCGATGAAGCTCGGCGCGTTACTGCTCACGCGGTTCAATGTCATGGACGAAGAGGATGGCTGAACAAAGCGCGTGGTTTCACCCTTCGCGATATCAAAGCCGCGCCAGTCGATGACGGCTTTATCGGTTGTTTGGGTGACTGTGAGGGTATTTCCAGCAGAGCTGATATTGGCGCTGCCCGCACTTACCGTTCCATTAACCGGATTGGCGAGCAATGGCATTGTCTGCATGGCAAAGAATGCAAACGACACGAGACAGCACAATGCCTTTTTGCCCGTGCGCAACATACGGGCGAATTCAGTTTTTGGCAGTGATCTCAAACGAAAATCGGTCATCGCTGAACGTGTTTCGTATGCGCCTTTTTTTTAAAGCGCATACTCTATATACGGGCTATACGCGTATAATTTGCGTCAAAAGCCATTAAAAAATGTATAAGTCGTTATTTTTATTGATTAATTTTTGGTAACACTATTCACGTGCACCGTCGCCTTTATATAAGGCTTTAGAATTGTTGGCTTATTTGCAGGATGAAGCGCGGGCCGCGCTCGCCCGACCCGTAAATGGGGGTGGTAATATCACGGTCGAGCGGGAATGCAACCCCCAGGTTCCCCGATTGTTTCCATTGCGTATTGAAGCGAAGCCCAATGCCCGCTGTCGATGCAGAAATATTCGACGGTTGGCCGACCGCCTCGTTCCACACTTTTCCGATATCGTAAAACACATAAGGCTGCAGATTGACCATGCGTTCTCCTGTCCATCCGCCGTAACGCATTTCAACAGAACCTTTGATGCCGTGATCGCCCGTGATGTCGGATGAATCATACGCACGGCCAAAATTTTGTCCGCCATATCCGAATTGTTCAGATGAATATAAAACGCCCGATGCCCATTGACCTTCGCCAGCGATAAGAACCGACCAGTCTTGCGTAATGCTTTGCAGGCGCGAGAGTGATAATTCGCCCTTGGTGAAATCCGGCAATGCGCCGATGCGCGATAGGTTGAGATCATTGGGATGGCTGGAGCCCAGCCAGTCCACACCGTGGGCGAGTGTGATGGTTGCGTTATTGAAGCCATGCCAGCCATCGGCGAGATCGTAATTTGCGCTGGCGCGGAATGCGCGGATATAATCTCGTGTCAGCGGCGCGCCAAGGATATCGCTTTTGACATCGCGTCCATCAACGCATGCCTTTAGGCCGAGATTTTGCTGACGAGTGCGCAGCAATTGATAGTTGAGCGCGATGCTGGCAAAGATTGAAATACTGTCGATTTCCGAGCTTTCCAGCGAGTAACCGGGCATGGCTTGCGTAACGCCGCCGGCAATATTCAGCTTCATATCCGTGCTAAGCGCGATGGAATGATCAATCGTGCCATAACGCAATTTGGTGCGGTCAACATCCGACAATGCAGAGATGGTTGTTTGCTGAAACGGGATAAAACTTTTGGAATAGGATGCCGAAATTTCATTCGGCCCCAGAAAGCGCGATGAGTGATTATCGAAATTGATGGAACCGGTGCCTTGGGTCTCTTTGACGGTGAGCGTCAGCTTGACCGCGCCATCGGGCGCATCTTCAAGCGGTGATAATGTACCGCCAAATTCATACCCCGGCAGATCATCCAGCAATAATAAAAATCGCTCGATATCATCAGAGGTCAACGGGCGTTTATGCGTTAGGCGTTCAATCGCATCATTGACGATTGCTGAATCCGCAAATGTGCTGGTGCCGTCCACTGCGCCGACATAACCTTCGACGACGCGAATGGTGACGTTGCCATCTTCGATTTCCTGTTCTGGAACGAATGCCCTGCTCAGGAAATAGCCGTCATTACGGTATTTTTCGGTAATGGCGGATGCGGTTTTATAAACCGCATCCAAGGTGATGTCCTTACCGATGTTGGTTGCATACAGCGCATCAAGTTCGGCTGGAGCATAAACGGTTGCACCGATAATCTTCAAGGATTTCAGAGTGAGCTTCACGCGTTTTGCTTCATCCGGGACTGGCGCTGCGCCCTTGCCGGACGGGATGGATATTTTACCGTCATTCGTGTGGGATAGTGACGGAATATGTTCTTCGGGTTTGATGCGGCTGATATCGGCGGAATTGGGTATCGCTACCTGTGCCACCGCGCCAAGCGGCATGCACAGGCAAAGTGCACATAGCAGCAAAAAGGCAGAATTCCTGAAGAACATTCAACGGTAATAAAATAAGGTGCAGGCATGAAATGGCAGCAGGCGAGCCTAGCAAAAAAGCCATTGAACTCAAATAATCTGACGGCCGCGCGTGCTTGCTGCGATTGACGCACATGCGCGGTGTATAAAAGCATGGTTGGTGCGACGAACCCCGTTTGCACTCAATGAAAACAACAGCTTGGTTTTGTGATGCGATGAAGAAATGCGTTATAGGTCGTGCGTGGCCGTTCGCTTTATCAACAGGTCGCAGGTTGACACCCTATATTGTCCACAGTTTTATTTAGACCGACTACGCTGTGCCCAATTAAAAAAATGTGGGCACAACCGTTCGGGCGGGTTTTATCTCTGCGATTATAGCTTACGACTTATTTTCCAATTTACGATAGATGGTGGATGCGCCGATATGCAACGCATCGGCGGTAGCGCGGATGTTTTGATCGTGCATATCCAGCACGGCGCGGATGGCTTCATGTTCGATCGCGGCCATGGATTTGATTGCGCCATTGACATCAACCAGTTGAATAGCGCCCGGTGCGGGCGTAGCGGATAAGCCTTGCACTGTGGCGGATTGCATTTCATCCATGACGATATGTTCAAGATGAATGGTGCGCCCTTCACACAGCAATACGGCACGGTAAATTTTATTTTCCAGTTCACGCACATTGCCTGGCCATGAATGATGCAGCAGCCATTGTTTGGCCGAAGCATCAAAGCCATCAATGTCGCGTTGTTCAACCATTGCATAATGGCGCAGGAAGAATTCACATAGTTCATTCATATCATGCCTACGTTCGCGCAGCGCCGGAATATGGATGGGAAACGCATTCAAACGATAATATAAATCCTCGCGGAAATGACCGCGTTTCACTTCTTGTGTAATCGAACGGTTGCTAGCGGCGATGACGCGGATATTGACCGGAATGGGTTTGCCGCCGCCCACACGTTCGACTTCGCGTTGTTGCAATGTGCGCAGTAATTTTACCTGCGCGTCCAGCGGTAATTCGCCGATTTCATCGAGGAACAATGTGCCGCCTTCGGCTTCGCGGAATTTACCGATCTCGTCACTGGTAGCGCCTGTAAACGCACCTTTTTTATGGCCGAATAGAATGCTTTCTACCAGTTCGCGTGGCAGTGCGCCGCAATTGACCGCAACAAACGGCTTTTGCGCCCGCGCGCTTTCGGTGTGGATGGCCCGCGCAAAGACTTCCTTGCCCACACCGCTTTCCCCGCTGATGAGTACGGAAATATCGGAAGCTGCGGCTTTACGCGCCAGTTTAATCGCGGTTTTCAAGTCACCCGCATGACCGATGATATCGGTAAAGGCGCGCTTGCCCTTTTGTTCGCGGGTGAGGCGTTCCACTTCATGCCGCAGGGTTTGGATTTTAATCGCCTTATCCAGCGCGCTTTTCAAAAGGTCGGCATCCGGCGGTTTAATCAGAAAATCGGTTGCGCCGAGTTTCATCACATCTACCACATCGTTGATGTCTTCGGTGGCTGTTAAAATAATAATCGGAAGTTCAGGACGCAGCGCGTGTATTTTGGGCAAGGCTGCGCGGCCATCCATTTCCGGCATTTCCAGATCGAGCAATACGGCAGAGATGCTGCCCGTTTTATCGTCGGCTAATTTTTGCAACGCAATCAGGCCGTTTTCCGCCTCCACCACATCATAGCCGAGCCGAAAGCCGAGTAATTTTGCCAGCAGGTAGCGTTGCGTTTCGCTGTCTTCGACGACCAGAATGCGAGGTTTCATGCTTCGTATAATAGGTATCGGGGATTAAATCTTCCTTACCAAAATGAGAAAAATTCCAAAAATGAATGTCCCAAATCGAGAAATATTATGAGGCTATTTTGATATTCAAATAAAATCTTATGAAAATTCAATGAAATAGCATTTCAAATCTTCTGGCACGGTGGCTGCAATGTATTGCCTATCACAAGGCTGAAACAGGAGAGAATGCCATGATGACCGTGAGAGCAGAGAGCGAATTAAGACTGAAAGAGACGCTCACTTCGATCAAAGCCACCCGTGCATCCTGGCGTGCGATGAGTTTCAATTTCTCCCTTCTCAAAGAATTTACCAGCGTCACCGACATTCAAAAAATTGCCTTTGGAATCATCACCAATGAATTGTCCGAATATGAAGGCACCATATTCTTTATGAATGATGATGACATCATCGTGGTGGGTAAAGCCATTACCCGCAAGGATTTCGAAGCCATCAGCCATGAAATCAATTTCCATGTCAGCGAAGAATTGCGTCTGAAGATGATGTTACCGCTGAGTGTTTTATATGATCTTGGCCTTAGCTGGCAGGAATTATTCGAAACCGCATGTGACAAATTGAATGTCGCCGAAGCCCGCCGTGAAACCACCGGCAATATCCGCATGGCAGCCGAGCACGACCATGCCAACACCAAAGTGAGCAAGGATATCTTGACCCGTCGCTTTGAGCGTTCGCGCAATTGCGTATTGATTGTCGAAGATGATCCGTTATCGGTGTTCATTGCCAAAAAAGCTGTCGAGCCCGATTGCATGACATTTGTAGCAGAAGACGGGACCAAGGCATGCGAGGCGTATGAAAAATATGCGCCAGACGTTGTGTTTTTGGATATCGGACTTCCCGATATTAGCGGGCACGAGGTGCTACAAAAAATTCTTGTCATCGACCCAACTGCTTATGTAGTGATGCTGAGCGCGAATAGCACACGCAGCGACATCATGCGTGCGATGCAGATCGGTGCGAAAGGATTTATCGGCAAGCCGTTCTCCAAATCGAAACTGCTGCAATATATCGCGCAGGCGCCCACCTATCACACGATTTAATTTAGCTGTTTTTTAAAAGGAAATCGTCATGCAGATTTTGAACGAACCCGATGCCGTTAGCCGTTTTATCGGCAATTTTTCCATCAGCCTTGCTGCCGATCCTGCATCGTGGGAAGGCTGGCATGCGGTGGTGATATCTGCGGCAACGGAACCGCAAGACGCGCTTGACCCCATGATCCACAGTCATCTGTGCCATGTGAGCCGTGCGACATTGGGCGGATGCGACGGCGTGATCTTGCAATTGGGCACGAATATGGTGGTGGTCATCGCCGAGCATCTGACCAAGGACCATTTAAAACATCTGCGCCATGACATTGACGAATTGAATGGCATGCGGCCGTTTTTTAGCTTCCGCCATTTTGTGCTGCTGGACGATATGGATACGATTGATGAGCTGTCACGCCTGTATGCAACCCCGCATGACCGCATGAACACGGTCGATACGATTGAATTCGATTCACTCAAAGCAATGGTGCCGCACATCAGTGATCTATTGAAAGCATGGATGGCAACCCATAAACAGCGTCTGCGCAACGCAAAGCCCTGCGTGATGGTGGTGGATGATGATGCAACGACGCGGCATATTGTTTCCAAGGCATTTAAAAACGAATATCCCATGGCAACCGCGGCATCGGTTCCGGAAGCGATCGAAAAGCATTTGCTGCTCACGCCCGATATCGTATTTGTGGATATTGAAATGCCGGGATGTGACGGGTTTATGCTGCTGAATTACATAAAAGCGTATGATCCGCATTGCCGGGTCATCATGTTCAGCAGCAATAGTTATGTGGATAATCGCGTGAAGGCCTATGCGGCGGGGGCGGTTGGGTTTATTGGTAAACCGTTCAACCGCGGCGCGTTTGACCGGTATATCGATATGTGTAAATCGGATATCGCGCACGCCAATTAAAAAGGAAAAACCATGAACCATGTCATGTCACTTTATGAACGGATCGGCGGGGCGCAATCGGTGCAGGCCACAGTTGCACTGCTGTATGACAAAATTCTTTCAGACCCGTTACTGATTCCGTTTTTCAAAGACATTAATGTGGAACGGTTGCGTACCAGCCAGTTTGCTTTTGTCAGCATGGCATTTGGCGGGCCTACACACTACAGCGGTGAAACCATGCGCAGAGCCCATGAACGGCTGGTTGAACGCGGATTATCCGATGTGCATTTTGACCAAGTAGCGCTGCATTTGAAAACATCCATGGAAGATCTGGGAGTGCCGCCAGGATTAATCACCGAGGCTTTGAGTATCGTCGAGACCACGCGCCCCGATGTATTGAACCGATAATGATGGAGGATGTATGAGTGACGAATCTGCATCCGAAATCGCCCTTAAAATGGCTCATATGAAATCCGAAGCGCTCGCTTTGGATTTGAAGCAAAGTCTGGAAGAAACAAGAATCCTGCGCCAAGAAGTGGAAGGCATGGTGCTGTTTGAAGAAGTGGTACGTAATTCCAAAGACGGCGTGATCATCACCAAGGCGAATTTCGCTGATGCCGATGGTCCCAGCATTGTCTATGTGAATGATGCGTTTATCCGTATCAGCGGGTATAGCCGCGAAGAAGTGGTGGGCAAAACCCCGCGCATCCTGCAAGGAGAAAAAACGGATAAGGATACCTTGCGCAAAATACGCAGCGCATTGGAAGCCGGCCAGCCCTTTGAGGGCGAGCTACTGAATTATCACAAAAATGGGGCAGAATACTGGCTCAACATCAATATTGTGCCGATCCGCAATGTGCATGGCCGCATTACGCATTTTGCTGCAATTGAACGCGATATCACCGAGCGCAAGAATTTTGAAGCCGAGTTGGTGCAAGCCAAAACCGCGGCCGAAAAAGCGCAAAAGAAGGCGGAAGAAATTGCGCAATTTCCGCTACACAATCCTGACCCGTTGATGAAAATCGATATCGATAAGGAAGCGTTGTTGTTCGTGAACCCCGCTGCCTATAATAAATATTCGGATATTTTGAAAAAAGGTATGGCCCATCCGTTGCTGGAAGGAATCATCCGCGATGCACGCAAGGCCTATGATGAACGCAAGCCCGTTACCCGCGAAGTGGTGGTCGGAAAAATTACCTATCAGCAAGTAGTCACCGCGAATTTTCTGGCCGGCGAACAAACTGCCAATGTGTATAGCTATGACATCACCAAACTGAAAAAGACCGAAGAAATCTTGCGTGAAGAATCCTTGAAGGCCGAAGCTGCCAGCCGCGCAAAAAGCGATTTCCTTGCCAATATGAGCCATGAATTGCGTACGCCGATGAATGGTGTGCTGGGTATGGCGGGGTTATTGAAAGATATGCACTTAACGCCCGAACAGCGCGAATTGGTGCAAACCATTTTCAATTCCGGCGAAAGTTTACTCTCCCTTTTGAATGATATTTTGGATTTATCGAAGATCGAAGCGGGGCAGCTCACGCTGGAAGATATCCCGTTCAATTTGAATGCCACCATTCATGAAGCGGTGCGCTTGTTAGACCCCTTGGCAAAGAACAAAGGGATCGCTCTTAATCATTTTTATAACGCGACTACGCCTGATTGCGTCATTGGTGATGCCGCGCGCATTCGCCAAGTGGTAACCAATCTGGTCGGGAATGCGTTGAAGTTCACGGAAGTGGGTTATGTGAAACTGGATGTTTCATCGCGCCGTATGCCAAATGGTGTTATCGAATTCCTGTTCCGTGTGGATGATACCGGCATCGGCATTTCGGAAAAAAATCTGGGCAAGATTTTCCAGAAATTCACACAGGCCGATGAATCCACCACGCGCCGGTTTGGCGGCACCGGCCTTGGCCTGACCGTGTGCAAATTGCTTGTTGAAGCGATGGGCGGCACGATTGGCGTTGAAAGCTTGCTGGGGAAAGGCTCAAGTTTCTGGTTTACCTTGCCATTGCAAGTTGCCAATGCCGAACAGACCGAACGCTTGATGCAGGAAAACCGCGCGGCGCAATCTAGCGATATGACGGATATGGATTTTGGCAAGCGCCGCATCATTGTCGTCGATGATCATCCCGTGAATTTGTTCTTTGCCAAAAAATTGTTGACCAAATTCGGATTTGGCACGGTGGATACGGCGGAAGACGGCAAGACCGCGTTGCAGATGATCGAAAAAGGCCGGTATGACATCGTCATCACCGATTGCCAGATGCCGGAAATGGACGGGTATGAAGTAAGCCGTGCCATTCGCCAGCGCGAGATTATTACCGGCAAACGCATGCCTGTTATCGCCATGACTGCCAACGCCATGATTGGCGACCGCGAAAAATGCATCGATGCAGGTATGGATGATTACGTGAGCAAGCCGATTAACAGTAATCGCTTGATGGAAGTATTGGTGAAATATTTGACCAGTAGCGAGCCTTTGCCGGTACAGCCTTTACCAAAAATCAACAAAACACGTGATGGTGAACAGCAGGAGGAAGGTATGAATGAAGAAAAGGAAACCGAAATGCGTCTGCCGCCCGTTGACCTGACGCATTTGAGTTTATATGTGGGTGATGACCCGGCCGAACGCAAAATGGTATTCGATATGTTCACCAAAGGCGCCGAGGAATCCTTGGCGACATTAGCAGGAAATATGATGGATGGCGAAAATATCCGCTGGAAAAAGGCCGCGCATAAATTGAAAGGTTCGGCAGCAAATTTCGGCGCGGTGCCGCTGTCGCATATATGCAAGCAAGCGGAAGACCAGTTCGAAAGCGATAGTGCGACCAAGCAGGCGTTGTTCCTAGATCTGTCACAGTCCTATAAGGAAGTGACGGTGTTTCTGGAACAATTAAGCTAGGGGATGGGATTAATAATTGCGCATGGTTTTTGATGCGTTATGCGCGCCTTGAATATGTGGTCTAGTGTTGGGTGTCCCCGACTGTGCTTTTAACCATTTAATATCATTACATTTTTTTCATGAAATGGGAGTTGTGCCTTTTTTGAATCATGAGCATAGAAAATGACGAATCGTGGTTTTTATGTGGTTTCGTTAACGATGTAACAAAAAAGGTAAGGCTAGGGTTAGTGCAGTATGCAAAGGACCCTTTATGCCAGCCCATTATCGTTTCAATAAATTTTCTGCATCGCTTGCTATCATTATTGCCTTATCAGCCTCTGCGTTTAACGCTGCGCGCGCTGATAATACGTTCACCGATATTAATGACACCAGCCAGATCACCGTACCCGATGGTATGGGCGGCTTTATTGTTATCGTCGATTTTGCAAGTGGGTATAACACCAATGTCGATGGCAACCTGACCGATCAGATTAGCGCAGGCAGCACTTATACCAAAGTTATCAGCGGTGCCGGAAATGTGACGATTGATGGCTCAACATCCCTTAGCCCCAATGTGAATGCGTGGACATTGTCGGGTGCGAATACCTATACCGGCACCACGACCATTACCAGCGGCGCAGTGCTTGCGTTTGGCGCGAATAACGTAATCGCCAGCAGTGCCAGTGTTGTAAACAATGGCCGCATCAATATCGCAGCAACCACACAGACATTGCAGGCATTATCAGGCAGCGGCACCGTGACGACCAGCGCTGGCGGGAGTTTGACTCATTCCGGAACATCGAGCTGGGGCGGTGTGATTTCTGGCGCGGGTGATGTTGCAACAACAGGCACAGGTAACTGGACCATTACCGTTGCACAGACCTATACTGGCACAACCAATGTAGGGTCGGGTACTACACTCACGCTTTCAACCACCAATGATATCATTGCGACCAGTTCTGCTGTGACTGTTAACGGCACAGTGAACATGACGGGCACCGACCAGACGTTTAATGCGCTGGCGGGTTCTGGAAGCGTGGTAACCGATACGGGCCATACACTGACCGAAAACGGCACGGCGACTTGGGCCGGTGTGATTTCCGGTGCGGGAAATCTTGCAACCACCGGTACGGGCAATTGGACGCTTACGACCGCGCAAACTTACACGGGTACAACCAATGTGGGCGCAGGTTCAACCCTTACGCTTTCAACCACCGCAGATGAAATTGCAACCAGCAGTGCAGTAACCGTGAATGGTACGCTTGCTATTAACAACACCAACCAGACACTGAATAATCTGGCGGGTAGCGGCAGTGTGACCGTTACCACCGGCAATACTTTGACCGATATTGGAACATCAACCTTTGGCGGCGTGATTTCGGGCGCAGGTAATCTTGCAACCAGCGGCACTGGTAATCTTACGCTGACGGCTGCACAAACTTACACGGGCACAACCAATGTGGGTTCGGGCACAACGCTGACGCTTTCAACGACGAATGATGAAATTGCGACCAGTTCCGGCGTAACAGTAAATGGTACAGTCAATATGACTGGCACCAATCAGACCCTGCGCAGTCTTGCAGGGTCAGGCAGCGTGGTGACAAGCACAGGCAATACGCTTACCGAAAACGGCACGGCAAGTTGGGGCGGCGTGATTTCCGGTGCGGGTAATCTTGCAACCACGGGTACGGGCAATTGGACTGTTACAACCGCGCAAACTTACACGGGTACAACCAATGTCGGATCTGGTTCGACTCTTACGCTTTCAACCACCGCAGATGAAATTGCAACCAGCAGCGCTGTGACGGTGAATGGTACGCTTGCCATCAACAACACCAATCAGACGCTTCGTAATCTTGCGGGTAGCGGTAGTGTGACCGTTACTACCGGCAATACTTTGACCGAAAACGGCACAGCGACTTGGGCTGGTGTGATTTCCGGTGCGGGTAATGTTGCAACCACCGGCACGGGCAATTGGACTGTTACAACCGCACAGACTTACACAGGCACAACCAATGTGGGTTCTGGCACGACGCTGACGCTTTCCACGACCAATGATGAAATTACCAATAGTTCCGGCGTAACGGTAAATGGCACCGTGAATATGACCGGCACCAACCAGACTTTGCGCAGTCTTGCAGGGTCAGGCAGCGTGGTGACAAGCACAGGAAATACGCTTACCGAAAATGGTACGGCGACTTGGGCCGGTGTAATTTCGGGCGCAGGCAATGTAACTACTGCTGGTTCCGGCAACTGGACTGTTACAACCGCGCAAACCTACACCGGCGCAACAACGGTTGGGTCGGGTACAACGCTGACGCTTTCCACGACCAATAATGAAATTGCGACGAGCTCGGGCGTTACCAATAATGGCACCATTAATATGACAGGCACCGACCAGACCTTTAATGCACTGGCGGGTTCTGGAAGTGTAGTAACCGACACAGGTCACACCTTGACCGAAATCGGAACTGCATCATGGGGCGGTGTGATTTCCGGTGCGGGTAATGTTGCAACCACCGGTACCGGTACATGGACGCTGACAGGCACCAATACTTATACCGGCACAACATCAATCGGCAGCGGCACAACCTTAAGCATCGCGGGTCAAAGCAATATCAATGGCACCAGCGGTATTTTGATGGGTGGCAGCACCTTGCAATTGACGGGTAATTCCACCATCAGCAAGACGATTGCGCTGACCGGCAGCAATACGATTAATGTTGGCGCGAATACCGATTTATTTTCCGGTGTGATTTCGGGTGCAGGTAATCTGACCGTGTCGGGTTCGGGCGGCACAGTTGGCATGACCAACACCAATACCTATACGGGAACGACAACGGTTAGCTCTGGCACAACGCTTGGTCTTGTGACCACCAATGACACGATTGCAACCAGCAGCACCGTGACCAATAACGGCACCATTAACATGGCGGGTACCAACCAAACCCTTCGTAACCTTTCAGGTTCGGGAAGTATTGTGACGGATAGTGGCCATACGTTGACCGAAAACGGTACCGGCACCTTTAGCGGCGTGATTTCCGGCGCAGGTAATGTGGCAACCACCGGTACTGGCACATGGACGTTATCGGGCGTCAATACCTATACCGGCACAACGACGATTGGTTCGGGTTCAACCCTTAGCCTTACTGTGAATGATGCGATTGCAACCAGTTCGGATGTTGAGATTAATGGCGTGTTGGATGTTAACTCCACCAGCCAGACGCTTACGAATTTAAGCGGGTCGGGCAGCATCTTGCTGGATGGCGGTACGATTACACAAAACGGTACCAACACCTTTACCGGCAGCGTGGGCGATGGATCACCAACCGGCGGCGGCTTGATCGTAACAGGTAACGGCACATGGCGCGTTACCGGCAATAATACCTATACGGGTACAACGACCATTATCAGCGGATCCACTTTGCAAAATGATGGCAGCGTTGCCAGCAGCACCGTGACTGTAAATTCCGGCGCGGGCTTAAAGGGTATTGGGACGTTCACCGGCCAGATTGTCAATAACGGTACTGTTGCCCCCGGCGATAGCCCCGGCACATTGACCGTTGCCGGATTTACGCAAAATTCAGGCGGTACGTTTGAAGTGGAGTTTAGCGATACGGTGCATGACCAGTTGATTGTGACGGGATCACCTGCATCGCTGGATGGAAAAATCCATTACAAGCCGCTTACGCCGTCATCACGCTATGTGCGCGGCACGACCTATACGATTATTTCAAGCCCAGCAGGTAGCGGCACGGGCCGCTTTACCACAACATCATCCGGCGCGACGATTGGCGCGGATAATATTGTAAATGCGTCAAATGATGCGGAGATTGCCGCTTCATCGAACCCGCTGCTTGCCTTGCAAACATTGTACAGCCCAACCGCCACCCAGATGAAAATTGTGCAGGCTGAATTATTTGGTAATGCGCCCGGCGCCACCAAAAATCAGGCCGCAACGGGCCGCGCGCTGGATGGTATTCAGCAAACAACCGCGAATGGCAGTTCAATGGATACCTTGTTAAACGCATTAAGTGCTGTTGGGCCAACGGGTCAAGCGGCTGCGCTTGAAACATTATCCGGTCAGGTGAATGCCGATATCGGGCAGGGATGGCGTGAAAACCATTTCACCTTTGATGAAATCTTGTCCAATCCCGGCAGCGGTAATTGCGATACGATGTATAATTACGATTACGATACCGCCGATGGTAGCGATTACGTAGCGCCGCAATTGCAGCAACCCACGCGCACGGTTATGCCCAATTCGCGCTATACACCGATTGCTTATGAAACCCGCCGCGGTATGCTGGCACGGCCCATTGGCTTGACTGCGATGGATTATGCGCCGGATAATTACAAGGCACTGATGCATGCACGTTCAGGCATCAATAATGGAATGCCAAATGGCTATATCCCTGCGCCGCAACCCGTAATGCAAGCCATGCCACAGGTTCAGAGCGGATATAGACCGCTGGGATTATATTCACAAATCTATGCGCCGCAAGGCATGGTCGCGCAAGCTGCGCCGCCGGCTGTAAATTACATGGTGGTTCAATCATCGGGTTATATGCCTGGCCCAATGCCTACCCCGCAGATGATGCCGTCCTACCAGCATTATGCGCAATCGAATATGAACACGCCTTATGGCGGCGCACCGCGTCAGAATTTGTATTCGCAAACCAACATTCCTGTGCCGCAGCAACCGGTACAGGTCATGACACAGCAGGCGCAAGTGGTGCCGCAAGTGGCACCACAGGTACAGCCACAATACGTGCCGCAGCAGCCACAACAATATATGCAGCAGCAATACGTGCCGCAGCAAGTGATGCAGCAACCACAAATGCAGCCGCAAGTTGTGCCACAAGTGGTACCACAGGTGCAGCCGCAACAATACGCATCCATGCCGCCTGTGCAGCAAGAACCACCGCCATATTATGAACGCAAGGAACAGCGCTATCAGCAAATGCCGCTTATCTTGCCGCGCGATAGCCAACGGGTTAATCAGGGCGAGCGCAAACAGGTTCAGCTCAAACGTAATTTCATGCGCCAGAATGTTGCGGCGTGGGGTTGTGCGTATGGCAAGTTCGCAACCCTGACCGGAAACAGCAATGTCAGCGACATTAAGGGAACACAGGTTGGCGGTATGGTCGGTCTGGAATTCAAGCCTGAACGCGACACGCTGCTGCGTATCGGCTTCGGATATGGCAATAACGAATTGGAGCTGAAGCAGAACAACAATACTGCATCCTTGAACAGCTATCAGCTTGGCGTTTATGGCCAGAAGAATCTGGATAGCAATATTTATGTTGGCGGCGCGGTAGGTATCGGCTTTGACAAGGGCGATACCAAACGCGATATCCGCGTTGGCACATTCACCGGAACTGCCAAGGGTTCACCCGAAGGCCAGACCTTCAGCGCATCGGGTACGCTCGGCTATAAGGCGGATGATGGCGATGTTCAACTCGGCATCTTTGATACCGTATCCTACCTTTACAATAATCAGGATGCGTTTGTTGAAACGGGCGCGAATGCTGCCAACCTTGCGGTGGATAGCGAAAGCACCCATGCGTTGCGCAATACCCTTCAAGTGCATGTGGCCAAGCGCTTTGATATCGACAGGGCAGATGGTTCGATGCTTATTCCCGAGCTGACGGCAGCCTATCTGTATGATGCATACCGCCCCGAAGCGAATGCGACACAAACCTTTGATGGCACAACCGCACGCTTCAAGGTGGATGGCACCAATATCGAGCCAAGCGCATTGCAGGCCGGCGCAGGCATGCAGCTAAGACTTAATAACGATTTCTCGGTATTCGGGAAATATAGTGGCCGCTTCCGCAACAACGAAACCACCCACGGTGTGTTCGGCGGTATGAAGTATCGCTGGTAATAGGAGAATACATGAAAAACAAATTTGCTTTGGCTTTTGCCGGTTTTCTGTTGTGCGTTGCCAGCCCTTTTGCGGCGCTGGCGGAAGGGACCACGGCGGATATTCTTGAACTGGTTCAAAATTCGCGGGCCAAAGTATCAGGCTTTTTGTCAACCGATGACGAAAATGTCCGTTCAACGCTGCTCAGCGAGATTAGCGCATCAACCATTGAAGTGGATATGCGTACCGATACCATGATCAACGATGATAAAACACCAGAGGAAACCAAGCAGAGACTGCTGCAATTCAAGTCAGTCTGGGCCGAGTTTGTGCAGACCCGTGATGGCGAGATGATCCCCGCCGCGCAAGAAGGCGATAAGGAAAAAGCTCGCAATCTTGGCCAGACGGTTCAAATGGAACGCTTCAAGAAAATTCAGACGCTTTTGAAATAGCATTAAAAAGTGACATTTTAATAGGATTGCATGAAAAGCGTATCTTTGGGTAAGCTGCTGAAACCAGCTTGTTCATTTGGTTTTCATGCGCACATCGTTCCATCGTTCTTCCATATTATTGGTATTAAGCGCCGCATTATTATGCGGCATCGCTGTACCTGCATCGGCGACCATCGTTTATACTAACGGACAAAACAGAGCAACCCCGATTACAACTACGGAGACATTACAGGTCAACAATTTCGATGAAGCGACACAAAGTGGTGCGATTACAGGAAGTGGTACAGCAATTACCAAGACGGGTTCTGGTGCCCTGACGCTATCAGGTGCCAATACATATACGGGTGATACGAATGTGAATCATGGTATACTGAAATTAGGTGCTAATTTTGTATTTAGTCGAACGTCAGTCACCACTATTAGTACAGGTGCAACGCTTGATTTTGATGGGCGCAGCGAAGCAATTAATCTAATCCATCTTAATGGCGGCACACTTCGAAATGGATTGCTTGTAGATCCGTTTGGGTACTCTATTTATTTTTTTCCGCAAGTTAATTCAACAGGCGGTACAATTGAAAACATCTCTACCAATTATGGCCTCAACTTAAATGTAAACTCGGGCACAACCAATTTGGTGGGTGTAGTTACTGGCGAGGCAACTGTTAATGGCGGCACGCTTAATCTTGCTAATCTGGCGTCTTGGATTTCTTACAGCTCGGTAGTTTATAGTGGCGGTATTGTTGATTATGGCGGCACTACGCACAGCTCGGGTCCTGTACGTTTGTTTGGCGGTACCGTACAAAATGGCATTCTCAATGGTCCGTGGATTATTACTTCAGTAGGTGGAACCATTAATCAGATTGGCGGTGCCGTTAATGTAAATATTCTTGGAACCACAACAACACTTCATGGAGCTAACAGCTATTCCGGTCCAACATATATTGCTACGGGAAACTACGCTGCTGACCCGCAAGCTAATCAAATACTGTATGGTAACGGAGCATTACTGGCGGGCGCAGAAAATACCTTAAGCCCCAACTCGGATGTGTATGTTACTAAAGACTCAACACTTGATCTTGGGGGATTTCATCAAACGGTAAAATCACTCACATTAAATATCTCTATTTACCAACCAACGCCACCGCCCACACCGCCGCAATCTATATTGATAGTCGGTCTTACCGATGCAGCGCCTGCGCTAACGGTTATGGGGAATGCAATACTTGGTGGACGGTTGATTTTAAATTTACTAAATAGCGATAATCCACAATCTAAATACACAGTCATCAAAGCAGGAAGCATTACAGGTGAATTTACAAGCGTGGTAACGAGTGCGCCGACGGGTTTTACGTTTGGCAATGTGATGTACAACCCAACCGATGTTACAATTAGTCTAACGGTTCCAGATGCCAGCAAGCTTCCTGCTACCAGCAGTCTGACTACGACCACCAGTACATCATTTGATTCAGGTGCGCGCGCAAGCGATGTGATGTTTGACCATTTGGGTGATACAGGCTCAAGCAGCGATGCGGGCAGTGATCTCACCTTTACATCTTTGCGTGATACGACTGTAACGCATTCTGAAAATATTCAAGGCATGAACGCACTGGCTAAGGCATTGCCAGCAGTAATGAAACGCAATAACGGCTGGTTCAAGGCAATAGGCAATTTGGGTTCAGTATCCAGTAATAGTTCCGCCGCAGGATATGAAACGCAAACCGGCGGATTTATGTTTGGTGTGGATAGGAAAATTGAAAAAGGTCTTCGCTTTGGTGCAGCAGGCGGATATGAGCATACGGGCCTGACGGGATATGCCGCGACCAGAAGCGAAGGTGAAGCCAACACTGTGCGTTTTGCTTTGTATGGCAGCAAGGTGTGGGATGATATCGCGCTCGATGGCCAGATGGGTTATGCGCATCACGATATTGATAATGCGCGTTATATTGCGCCAGCCATTGCCGCCAATAGCAATCATGCCGCGCATGAACTTTCCACAGGATTGCATGTATCAAAGCGTATGAAGCTGAACGGATTTGGTATTACCCCGCGTGTAGGCGCCAATTACGCCTATGTCTATGAAGATGCATTTAGCGAAAGCGGAGCTGGCATTTCGAATATCAGCGTTGCTTCGCGTGCGAACAATTTGCTGCGCCTTTATACGGGATTGAATTTCACCGCACCTGCTAAAAAGATTGGCGAATATGCATTCATACCCAATGCGCGCGTGAAATACAGCTATGATGTGTTTGACGCATCAAATAATACGCAGGCAACCATTATCGGGGTGGCTGCAAGCTTGCAGGGTGTTTCCGCTGCACGCCACACCCTTACGCTTGGCATGGGCTTTGACGTGACGCTGGATGAAACATTCAGCGCGTTTGCAACCTATGATGTTGGCGCGCCGATTGGTAACCGCTTTGACCAAACCTTTGCAGCAGGTTTGAAGTTTACGTTCTAAGCTTATTCTTCATAATAAGGCTCAGAAGCATAGCTAGGCTGTTCTTCGTAATACACTGGCTCGGGTTCGACGTAAACTTCATCCACATAGGTTGGAGTTGTGTAATAGGACGATCCCGAATAATAGCTGGCGTATGGGTCGTAGTAGCCATAACCGTTGCTGCTGGCGACGCTGTTATTCGATAACCCGCCATTGGCATAGCTGGCGTAAGCTGCCTGCGCTGCTGCGGTTGACCCCATATATTTGCATTGCGGGGATGTCTGGCAGCCATTGAAATCAAGCCCGTAATTTACGAGCACGGAATCAGAAGCGCAAACCGGAATGGTAATGTCGGGGCAGGCATTGTTACCTGTGCGCTGTACCGGATTTGGTATGGTTACCGGTGTTGTTTGGGTTTTGCCATTGCTTGCTGCAACGCTTGGCGCTGCGCCAGTTGGTGTGCCGTTTGAATTATAAGCAGGCGTTGGTGTTGTGGTGTTGCCGGATGAAGTCGTGGTGGTTGGCGCGGTTGGCGCAGCAGGCGTTGAGGATGAGACAGCGCCGGTGGAAACTTTCACGCAAGCAAGATTGCCGTTTTTCTTGGTAAGGAATTCGCCATCACCGCAATCAGGAATAGCGGCGGTTGGAAAACGGGTGCAATAGGTGCTGCCATTTCCGTTCCATGCCAAAATCGGGTTATCGGCATTGCACGGGCCTTGCGGCGGGAAAAATTGAATCTGCGCGGATAACGCTGGCTGCGCGAAAAATAAAACAACAGCTAATGCAAGAAGACGCATGAAATACACCTTTCGAAAAATAGGGCTTGAGCGCTATGCAGGCCGCACACAGCGGAGCGTGTCCTGCTGGGCATATAGAAGCACGCCTGTTTCGAAAGTAAAACGATAATAATATTAAAGGGGAAGTGCCCTCAGGATTTGTACATTTGGGTCATAAAACCTAGCCAAAACGCTTTCTTAACAGGTAATCCAACGACAATTTTCCAGGCCCTTGCAGGATAATCAGGGCAAGGGTTAACGCCCAGATGACATGCACATCAAAATGCATATAGGTGAATTCGATCACGCCGGTCATGAAAAGCATAGCGCAGGCTGCAAAACGGCCACCTAGTCCGATGGCGAGCAAGACAGGTGCAACAAGTTCCGTTGCGGTGCCAAGTGATGCCGCAATTTCCGGTGGTAAAACCGGAACCTTATATTCATCGGCAAACAGTGCAACCGTGCCTTGCCAATCCAGTAATTTGGTGTGGCCCGACTGGAAAAAAACATCTGCAATCCATAGCCGCAGGCCGAGTACCGGCAAGGATGAAAGATTATTCAATGCAGGCAAAACCCGCTGCGTGTAGAATAGTATAGCCTTGTTCATAAAAGGTCCTTTGGTTAGTGGATATGGTTATCTTCGTAAGATGCGAGCAAACCGTTACGCATCCACCGCGCAAACCAGTGGGTTAGTTGCAAAGGCAATGCTTCATCATCAAGGGCCATGTCGTTCTGGGTTTTTTCCAGCGCATCGCCAATCGTCAACCCGCTAAAGATGTTGCGAAGCAAATGATATTCGTGCTCTTCCAGTGGCAAGCGCCAGACATCATCCTCGTGGCGGTACACCGCAAGAAAGCTGTTCTGCATTTCAGGGCGCGGTGGAGACTGATCATTTTTGACGGCCTGAAAATAATCATTAACGGGATAGCTGAAGGCAAAAAGCTGCAAGGCTTTGCGCGGCGCAAGGGTGCTTTCCATCAATGCTTCGGGGGTGAGATGGCTTAAATGCTGGGGCGTGAGGGGGGGTGTTTCGGGCGCATCCATTAATTGCGCGATTGCTGATTCCAGCTGCGCAATTTCAAGTGCAAAGGGTGTTGCGGTTTCGTGGCTTGCCAGAAATTCCGGAACATGAATGGAATAGCGCGCAATGTTAAAATGGGTTGCGGGGATTTTGTTGATGCAATCCATAAGCATTGTATCAAAGGTATCTGTGCCTAATGCGTATTTTAGAACCGGATAATCTTCTGATGTGACGTTATAAAGGCGGTAGCGGTAGCCATTGATATAGACATCCAGCTGGTCGCTGGCGCTGAAGTTTTCTTTTTCTTTAATCCACGCGGCTGGTTCATCATCGGCGCCGTTTAATATGGCGTCCTGCATGTGCGTTTGGGAATGTGCCAGTCCCGTCACATGATTGGCGCGGTAGGCGGCATGCGGCGCAGCCAAATCCGGCAGCGGGGCGTAATTCTGCGCATCCTTGGCAGCGGCTTTTGCTTTTTCAAGTTCGGCAAACACAACGCCGAATTCGGGGATATTGTCGTCCCATTCAATCATGGTGTTGATGGGGCGCGCCGCCTTGTGCATCACGTATTTGTAAAGCGCCCATACATCGTCAACCACATGGTCGTCATGCGTATCGATAATATGGGTGCCCATATTGCTGTGGCCCGATAAATGGATCTGCGCCACATGGTTTAGGGGTAGTGCGTCGATATATGCTTTCGCATCAAGGCGGTGGTTATAGCAGGTTACATAGACATTGTTCACATCAAGCAGCAAATGGCAGCCGGAATCCGTTGCCATGCGCGCGATAAATTCGGCCTCCGGCATTTGCGATGATTTGAATTCAAGGTAAGTGGATGGATTTTCCAGCGCAATTGGACATTCCAGAAAATCCTGTACGTCCTTGATGCGCTGCGTGATGTGTTTGAGCGCTTCCTCGGTATAGGGGACGGGTAACAAGTCGTGGGTGGTTTTGTGCGCAATGCCCGTCCAGCATAAATGGTCGGATATCCATGCAGGGTTCAGTTCATTCTTCAGCGCTTTTAGCTTGCGCATATATTCCGAATTGAGCGGATCGGCAGTGCCAATCGACATGGCAACGCCGTGCATGACGATGGGGTAAAGCGTGCGGAATTTGGCCAGATTGCGTTTTGGCCTGCCATCCGTATCCATAAAATTTTCGGAGATGATTTCAAACCAGTCCACCGCAGGGCGCGTTTCCAGAATATGCGCGTAATGCGGAATGCGCAGGCCAAGACCAAAACCAAGATACGGAACAGGTGATGAAGACGGGTTGGACATGCCGCTACCATATAAAAAAACCGGCGGCGTTGCCACCGCCGGTTTGTGCCCTTCATCATGTATTATGCGGATGAATGGGTCACCTAGATCGAATTATTATTTCTTGCTGCCGTCGGTAGCGCAGCCGCCAAGTCCCTTGCAGGCATTTTGTCCCTTGCAGGCGTTACGTTCGGTTTTGCAGCCGCCATTGCCTTTGCAGGAATTTTGTCCCTTGCAGGCATGCTTTTCGATTTGGGTATCTGACGCTGCCGCATTGTCAGTGGTTGCGTGCGCTTGGCCTGGGGCGACTGAAAAGCCCATGGTGAGAAGGCCGGCAAGTGCAGCGACAGCAAGTTTCTTTGAATGACCAGACATTATATTCTCCAGATGTTAAGTGTTGAATGCGCATGCAAGATAATCCGCGTGGCATGTCTGTGTATTCGCAGTGTTGCAATGGATGGTTACATGCCATTTATCATAAAAAAAAGTGGAGGCATTGCTGCCTCCACTTTCAATTGTTAACAAGCCTAAGACGTATCGAATTAGTGCTTGGCTGGCTTTTCAGCTGGCTTCATCGCTGCTGCTGGCGCAGGTGCTGCGGCAGGAGCTGCTTTCTTGTGTGACTTGTGATGCTTTGGCTTTGCAGCTGCGCATGATTTTTCTGCGTTGCAACCTGCACCGCTCTTGCATGAACCAGCGCCTTTGCAGGAAGCTTTTTCTGCCGAGTAGGAAGAGCCATTTCCTTTGTAGCCTTGTGGGTACAAGGATGGGAAATCATCACCAGCAAATGCAGCAGTGGTCATAACGGCCATTGCGCCAGCAAGCGCAGCAGCAGCAAGTTTTTTTGAAGTCTTCATAAGGGTTTCTCCGGATGGAATGTTAAATCATGCCACAGGTGGTGTGGCATTGAGACGCCATATCACCTTATTCGCAGCCATTTGAAAAGTGGTTACAAGTAGGAAATGAGTCCCCGGTTATTAAATTGTTCCATATGTAACCAAAGTGCATTAGGTTGCGAATGAGTGAGCAAAGCCCAGTTTTTTGGGCTATCCTCGGGCTTCCCGCCTTACCATCTATTGCCTAACCTTATGGAGTAAATCATGAAAAAGACCCTTGTCGCTGCTGCTGTCCTTGCCGGATTGATGGCTGCAAACCTGTCCCATGCCGAAGAGATGGGCGGTAAATCCCCTGAACGCGAAAAATGCTATGGGGTGGCTAAGGCCGGAAAGAATGATTGCGCATCGAAGGATGGTAAAAATAGCTGCGCTGGTTCAGCCAAAAAAGATGCTGACCCGAATGTGTGGATTTATCTTCCAAAGGGTGCGTGCGATAAAATTGCTGGCGCTTCCAAAGAATAAGCAGTAAGTCATATCGTGTGAAAAGGGAGAGGCAATGCCTCTCCCTTTTTTTATTACCATTTCAAGACAAGTTTGCCGATGAATGCGCCCAGCATGGCAAAAAGCAATGTCGGCAAATAATGCCAAAGCGCAAGATGCATCATGTTATCGGTTTGCTCGGCAAGGCGCAGGGTAAGGCAGCCAATACCCGCAGCGGTAAAGACTGAAAACGCACCCGCTTGAAAGGGATGAACCGTAGCGCCGTGTTTTATCACAGCAAACATAAGTGCTGATGGAATAGCGGAAAGACCGGCAAGGCATAGCGCGCACTCAAGCCCTTGGGTTTCGATACCAACCACCGGATGCGTGATATCAATTGCCATGGTGTATTGGGATATAATCAACCCCATAATTACAGCAAATACGATATAAGGCAGTTTGAGCAGCGTGGGTTTTTGAAATGCATCGGGCGCCATGAGCATAATGCCCGCAGCTGCCGAAGCCAAGGCAAGGCACAGCAGGCTGGTGATTTCAGCCAAAAACCAAATATCGGTTAACTTTGCCGTCACATCAGGGCGCAGACCCGTGATGGCCTGCGCGCCTAGCGCATAGACCGTAAAAACTGCCAATAGGTATAGGGCGAGGCGGCGCGGTTTGACGGCGCGCTTATGTGCAGGGGCAGCCGCGCTGAGCTGAGCAATAAGGTTAAGGGTTGTGTCAGTTTTACCGGTCATTGCGATTGTACTTTTCGTTGTTCAGTGCGCATCTTTTGGATGCGTATTTTCTTCATGGCGCGATGGGCGGCAACTTTTACAGCCGTTTCAGACATGTTAAGTTTTTGCCCAACTTGCTTTGCCGTAAACCCTTCCACATGCATCAGGGTTAAAATTCGTTTCTGCTTTTCGGGCACGTCAATCAATAGCTCATCTATGGATTCGGACGAAGCGGGGGTCTGGGTTACATCTGCCAGAATATCCTCTACCTCCGTTATATCGGTGGTTTGGTGGCGCATGGCGATATAGTGTTTGCGTAAATAATCAATCATCCGGAACTGGGTGATGGAAGCCAGCCAAGGCATAATCGGGCGTTCCCCGTCATAGGTATGGCGGGCTTTGTGCACTGAAATCAGTACCTCTTGCAATACATCTTCCACATCTGCAACGGGAATGCGCGCGGCAATCTGGCGGCGCAATAATGGCGCAATCCCTTCAAGAAAGCGTTGGTAGCAGGCCTTGTCACCGTCATTCGCACGGCGTAGCAACTCGGCAAATTCGCCATATTTATTTAGTTCGGTAACCATTTGGCCTTTATCGTCGAATGAATTGATAAATAGCCTATCAGACTTATATATTAATTCATCTGTTATTTTAACGTAATAGAGTGCGCCATGAGCCCAAAATCCTACACCAAGAACCCTGCCAATCTGGCCAAGTTGGATGAACTCCAGCGCTATGTCACGCAGGCCTGCGGAACCGAACCCCCCTTTCGCAATGCGTTCTGGAATGAAAAGCGCGCCGGGATTTATGTGGATGTGGTTTCGGGTGAACCGTTATTTTCTTCAACCGATAAATTTGATAGCGGCACGGGCTGGCCCAGTTTTACACGGCCATTGAACGAACAGCACATTGTTGAAAAACGCGATGCCAGCCATGGCATGGTGCGCGTTGAAGTGCGTTCGCGTCACGGCGACAGCCATTTAGGCCATGTCTTTGATGACGGGCCCATAGGCGCCATTCGCTCTGCGCCAGATGGCGCAACCGCTCGGGCGGAAAGTGTGGGGACCGGTCTTCGGTATTGCATCAATTCAGCTTCGCTGCGGTTCATTCCAAAGGAAGATTTGGAAAAAGAAGGATACGGCGAATATGCACAATTGTTTTAGGAGTGGATATGGCGGTTGAACGTGCAATTTTGGCAGGCGGTTGTTTCTGGGGCATGGAAGATTTAATCCGCAAGCTTCCGGGCGTGACCAATACCGATGTCGGATATACCGGCGGCACATTTGAAAACCCGACATATAAGGATGTGACATCGAAAAACACCGGCCATGCGGAAGCCATTGAAATTACCTTTGACAGCGATGTGATTTCATACCGCAAAATTCTGGAATTCTTTTTTCAAATTCATGACCCCACCACCAAAAACCGTCAGGGTAATGATGTGGGCCCGTCCTATCGTTCTGCGATTTTTTATGTGAGCGAGGAACAACGCAAAACCGCGAGCCAGTTGATCAACGAACTTAACGCATCGCAGAAATTTCCGGGGCTGATTGTAACCGAAGTTACCGCCGCAACGAAGTTTTATGTAGCTGAGGATTACCATCAGGATTATCTGATGCAGCACCCCAATGGTTATACGTGCCATTATATCAGGCCAAACTGGAAGGTAAGCTAATATGAAACGACGGGAATTTTTGGTGGGCAGCGTGATTGCAATCGGGCTTTTAGGTTCAGGTAAACTGCTGGCGGGGGATGCGTTTGAGGTGACCAAGACAAAGGATGAATGGAAAAAAATTCTGACGCCCGAGCAATTCCACATTTTGCGCGAAGAAGGCACGGAAGCGCCCTTTACCAGCAAGTTGGTGGATGAACACCGCGAAGGAACATTTCACTGCGTTGGTTGTGATTACCCGCTGTTTGAATCGAATACCAAGTTCGATAGCGGCACGGGCTGGCCCAGTTTTTATTTTGCCATAGAACGTCATATTGCAACAAAGCAAGACAACTCCATGTTCATGAAACGCACCGAATATCATTGTGCGCGCTGCGGCGGACACCATGGCCATGTGTTTGATGACGGGCCAAAGCCGACGGGATTACGCTATTGCAGCAATGGCGCGGTGCTGACCTTCAAACCCAGCAGCAAACAGGCATAATATGAAAAAACTTTTATTGATTTTTTCGCTGTTACTCGCTGTGCCAGCGCATGCCGAAACACTTGTCGTGGCGGGTGGCTGTTTCTGGGGTGTGGAAGCTGTATTTGAACATGTGAAGGGCGTTTCCAAAGCAGTATCTGGTTATGCGGGCGGTAGCGCGGAGACAGCGAATTATGAACAGGTCAGTGATGGGAATACAGGGCACGCCGAAAGCGTTGAAATTACCTATGACCCCAAGGTGGTATCGTTAAACCAATTGCTGGATGTGTATTTCAATGTGGCGCATGACCCGACGCAATTGAATTTCCAAGGGCCAGATCGTGGCACGCAATATCGGTCACAGGTATTTACCAGCAATCCCGAACAGGAAAAGGCCGTGAAGGATAAAATTGCCGAGCTGACAAAAGCAAAGCGATATTCGGATAAGATTGTGACGAAGGTTGAATCGTTAAAGGCGTTTTATCCGGCAGAAGACTATCATCAGAATTATCTGCCGCGGAACATGACGAGCCCTTACATCATCATGCATGATCTGCCAAAGCTGGCAAAACTGCGTTTGACCTATCCCGATTTATATAAACCGTGATGGTTGTTTTTTTAGCCGTTATTCAGCGCGGTTTGGCGGCGCGTATTCATCATAATGTGCATGCGGTAATACAGCTCCTCGCGCGCTTTTTGTGCGGCCGCGCTGTCTTCGCCGCTTTGCGCGAGGTTGACTAATCTGGCGCCAAAAATAATTTTTGCCGCATGGGGTCTATCTTCGCCGTAAATCGCATCTTCGCCGTGACGTAATTGGTGCTGGATATTGGCGCGGCTGTATTCGCAGATCTGCCGCTCGGCGCGTACAAAGCCATCCAGAAGACGGTTTCGTTGGCGGTTAGACAGGGCGTATCTGCTTTTTACACTGTCTTCACGATTGTCATTCGCGGCAGCATTCCGGATGCGTTTTGCAGTTTTTGCATCAAGCCCCAGATGTTTTGCAACCGCAGCATCAAGCCCCGCACGAGTGAGATAGCCAAAGCTGCGCAGAATACCGTTGCGCGTTCCTTCATAGGTATTGACGCTGCCAATTGTGTTGCTGGTATTTCCCATTAATTCGCACGCAACAATTCCGAAAAGATAATAGCCAACGCCGTTGGTCATGTCCTGACCATTGACGGGAGCTTGCGCGCGGGCGCGCACGCCGGAGATAAATTTCAAGTGACGTTTAAGAAGAAAACGGTTGATGCTGCTTTCGGGGCGCTGGCTGCCAAGCTGCGGAAAATCGGCAAGCAGTTTGACTTTTTCCTGTGGTGACAGATTTGCGCCCAATGCTGCCAGCTTGTCATAAAGGCCAAGCCGGGTGCGTCTGCCCTTGGCATTGCGTTTACCAAAGAGGTTAGTAATCATCCCCGTTTGGTAGGCAAGCTGCGGGTTACGCACCAGCATATCGTGTTTTTGCCGTTCGGTCAGTTTGGTTTTTCCAAACTGTGTTTCCAGTGCAGGAAAAACGCCGATATGCGTATGGCCATCACGGTCTTTACCGCCAAATAATTTGGCAATGACGGTATCGGGACTTAAATAAGCCCATTGCGGCGCGCGCACCAGAATACGTTCCAGATCTTCATTCGTAAGGGTGATGCCGTTATCACGAATGCGTTCGATAAGTCCTTTGATGCGCAAGCCGGTTTTTTTGTCGCGGGTGCCAAATAGATTGCCAAGCGTGGTTTCCGGATCGCCGGTGATGAGATTTGGCGCAAGCACTGCGATGCGTACAATTTTTTCGGGAGAAAAATTCAGGCCGCGTTTTTCAAGGCCGGCAATGAATGCATCGTATTTGCGCTGGAACTGGTACACTTCGCTTTCGCGCGTTAGTGCTTTATCGCCCAGAAAATGACCAAAGGCGCGGGAAATCTGCCGCGCGGTTTTTTTAATATCCGCATCGCTCAGGCGAGTGGTATTGCTGCCCTTGCCAAATCGCATGGCGGATAAGACATCAACGCAATGGGTGTAAACGATAGCGGTGCGCTCGGGCTTGCTGTCACGTCGAATAGCTTTGGCCATGGTGAACCTTTACAAAAAATCTTAAAAAATAGCGTAGTGATATGGCGCATTTTTTACCGTTTTTGTGCGGGCAGGAGAAACGGCAAAATTAGTTTCAAGGCAAAAAAACGCCTATTTAAAGGGTTTTTCGTGTGGGGCAGGGGCAGGGTTATTTAAGCAATTCTGCGTAAACCGCAAGGGTTGTAGCGCACATGCGTTCCATATTGAAATTGGCACGGGCATGCATAATCGCTTTTTCCGCCATGGCCAGACGGTTGGAATGCGAAAGCTGCAACGCATTGCGAATGGCGTCCGCCAATTCATCGACATTGCCCGGCTCGACCAGCCATCCGGTTTGGCCATCCAAAATGGTTTCTGACATCGCGCCCAGATTGCTGGCAATCACCGGCATGCCCATCGCTTGCGCTTCCGCTGCTACGCGGCCGAAGGCTTCGGGAATCTGGCTAGGACATAAGACGACATTCGCGTGCATATAGGCAGCGGGCAAATCCACATGATCAAGGAAGGTGACTTTATCTTGCAAAAACAGTTTTTGCTTCATCGCTTTTAAATGTTCGCGGTAGCCGACATGTTCATGGTCGGGCCCGACGATAAGGCAGAAAAACGGTTCCTGGATTTTTGCCAATGCCTGCAACGCAATTTCCTGACCTTTGGCTTTCATCAAACGGCCAGGGAATAAAATGAACGGAACGCCCTCAGGCAACAATATTTGCTGTGCAAGCTTTTCTTTGCGTTCCTCGCTGACATTATCGCGGTTATAGGTGTTTAAATCGATGCCGCGCGGAATGACGGTGATGCGTTCGGGCGGGACATTGTAATTTTTTTCCACATACGAGGCCATGGCGCGCGAAAGGGTAATGGTGCGTTCCCCCTTGGTCATGATGGAGTTATAGAATTTTTCCCATGGAAATGGCGTATCATAACTGGAATGCATGGTGGTGACCATGGGCACGTTGGATTGGCGCGTTGCCAAATAAGCCGACCATGCGGGGGCGCGCGAGCGCACATGCACAAGGTTGACGCGTTCCATCCTCACGAAATCTTTCAGCAGCGAATGGTTTTTCCAGATGATGCGCGGGTCTTTGCTTCCCGCTTCCCAGCTGAAATGGGTTGCCCCGGATTTTTCCAGCTCATCCACCATGCGCCCGCCTGCCGAGATTACAAATGCCCGTCCGCCTGCGCGCACAATGGCAGCGGCAACGTCGAGCGTAGAGCGTTCCGGCCCGCCGACATCCAGCGAGGGAACAATTTGCAAAATCGTTTTACCTTCAAGGGATTTAAGCATCGAGAAAGTTCCTTAGAAAAGAGGCCATAAGATTAGCCCTGATTTTGCAAAGGAATGGTAAAGAGCAATATAACCCAATAAAACATGCATAATTCGCGGGTTGAACCCGTGGCTAATCCATGACGCTGTGTCTGGATTTGTAGTCAAAGGTCAGGGTGCGGCACGACTGAATTGCGATGCGGGTGGGCGCGAATTGACGGAGTGCAAAATGCGTATCGGATTGTTGCCGTGAAGGATAGCTGGCGCTGATATAGGCAACACCGTCGCCCGTAAGGGATGCGCCGGCAAAAGGTTTGCCCAGTTCAGGGCAAAGCGTTTTATAGTCGGGGGAGAGATGCACAATTACCATATTCCATGCGTAGGATGTTTCATCAAGCTCAATGCATTTGAGTGTTTTTGCTAAAACAATTTGGGTAATGGCTTCCCATGGCAGTGCATACGACGGACCGCCAAGCGTAGGTGTGATGATCATTCCCTGTGCTTCGGCTTTGATGATTTGTGCGCCGCCATTGGCCAGCCATGTGCGACCTTGCCTGGGCAAGCGAAGGAGGATGGCAGTACCGGCCAGAAAAAATAATCCGCAAAACAGTATCACAAAGATAACCGGCGCGTGGTGTTCCGGATCTGGATCAAGGTAAAGTGCATTAAAAAACACAATGCTGATTGCAATGCATAAGGTGCCGATAATCATGGCGAATGCAATGGTTCCCCATGCATTACGCATGATGGTCATATGGGCAGGGGCGATTGTGAGCTTCATCGCGCCGCATGATAACCGCATGCAGTAAGCGAATGGTAAATTTTTAAAAAATCACCGGGTTGAAGGTGAAATGATGGAAAACGATACGGGGTTTGTTTAGCTGCGTATAACCGATTTTGCGTTATCGACCATAGCGTGTGCGATTTCCATCGCGCCGATGATGGTTTTGCTGGCGCCGCAATTGCGCAAATGTTCACCTTCCGCAATGCTGTGCCCGCGCGCGACGATGAACAAATCCTTATTGATTGCGCGCGCCTTTGATACAATTTGCCCTGCTTCAAAACTGTCAGGAATGGCAACCAGCAAGGCCTTGGCTTTTTTCAAATTGGCGGTTTGAAGAAGGGTGAGCGCGTTGCCATGCACCCCTTCAATATGTTGCGCGGCGAGTTCCTGAATGGTTTTGCTGCGTTCTTCAATCACATATAATGCTTCGCCGCGTTCGATAAGCGCTTTGCCGATTTTACCGCCCACATGCCCATAGCCCACCAGCACCACATGGTTTTCAAGCGTGGTGATTTCAGCGGCGTGTGCTTTGTGATGGTGGTGTTCTTTCTTGCCTATCGTCGGAACGAGCCGTTCAAGAACAGCAAAAAAGACAGGGTTAAGCAGGATGGAGAAAATGGCGCCCGCTAAAATCAAGTCGCGCCCCTCTTGCGTGAGCACATCCATCTGAACGCCAAGCCCGGCGAGAATGAATGAAAATTCACCTATTTGGCCAAGCGCTGCTGCCATAAACACCGCGCTGGTCAATGGTTTTCGCAAAGCCAGCATCACGCCAAAGGCCGCCAACGACTGGCCCAGAATAATCACGAAAACCGTCGCCACTACATGCCATGTCTGGTTCAAGAGGATGACGGGGTTAAAGAGCATGCCGACGGAAACAAAGAACAGCACCGCAAATGCATCACGCAGCGGCAGGGTTTCTTCAGCGGCGCGCTGGCTAAGTTCGGATTCGCTTAAAATCATGCCGGCAAAAAATGCGCCAAGTGCGAGCGAAACGCCAAATAGTTGTGTGGCCATGAAGGCAACACTTAGCGCAATCGCCAAGACGCAGAGACGGAAAAGTTCGCGCGAGCCGGTATGCGCCACGTAATGCAGCACGAATGGAATAATCCTGCGGCCAAAGATCATCATGAAGGCGACAAAGCCAACAATCTTGCCAAAGGTGATGGCAAGCGTGATAGCAATATCCTTGACAGTTTCTGGGGTAATGCCGCTGGCTATAGTGGAGTTGTTCATCAAGGGCAGGATGGTGGGCAACAACACCAGCGAAAACACCATCATCACATCTTGCACAATCAGCCAGCCGATAGCGGTTTTCCCGTTATCGGAATTGAGCAAACGGCGTTCACGCAGCGTGCGCATCATCACAACCGTACTGGCAACCGACAATGACAGGCCAAATATCAGCGCCGTTGCCAGCGACCAGCCAAAGAACATGCCAAGGCCCATACCGAGCGTAGTTGAAATCAGGATTTGCGCAATCGCGCCCGGAATGGCGGTGGCGCGCACCGACAGCAAATCCTTGATGGAAAAATGCAACCCCACCCCGAACATCAGCAGGATAACGCCAAGTTCCGCCAGTTCCAGCGCCAGCGATTGGTCGGCAACAAAACCGGGCGTGTGCGGCCCAACAAGAATACCCGCCAGCAAATAGCCGGCGATGGGTGATATTTTTAAACGATGCGCAATCGTGCCAAACAACGCCGCCAGCGTGAGGCCGATAATAACCATGGCAATGAGCGGCGTTTCGTGAAACATCGTGGACTTTCGAAAAGGATATGCTGTTATCTATCGAATCATTCTATAGAACTTTGGCATAAATCCTCCAACCTTCAAGACATGTTTGATATGCATTCCAAGATGACGATTGGCAGCATTACGGCAGATCTGGTGCGAAAACGCATCAAGCATATCAATGTGCGCATTTATGCGCAAACAGGGCGCGTCCGGATTGCGGCGCCGCATTTACAACACAATGCGCGCATGACGATTGAAAACATCCGCGCATTTGCATTATCAAAACTGGGCTGGATATTAAAGCAGCAGACGCGCATGCGTCGCATCCGCGTTCCAGCGCGCGAAAAACCGGATCCCGATGTGCAATGGTTGTGGGGTAAGGCTTGCCCGGTGGTGATTACTGAAACGCATGGCCCATCGCGCGTTCTTTTTGCCGATGGCACGTTGAAGGTGTTGCTTCGTCCGAAAGCAAAAAAGAAAAAGCAGAATGCACGGCTGCTGGCCCTGATAAATAAATGGCAAAAAACGCAGCTAACGCGTGCCATCCGGTTGCTGCTTGACCGGTGGGAGCCAGTGATGGGAATTGAGGTTGCGCGCGTGACGGTACTGAAGATGAAGACGCGTTGGGGCAGTTGCACGCCCGGTAAGCGGCGCATCCGCATCAACCTTGAATTATTGAAGCATCCGCCCGAATATCTTGAATATGTGCTGGTGCATGAATTATGTCATTTTTTCGAGCGTGGTCATGGCCCCGCCTTTAAAAAAGTGATGGATAAATATCTCCCCAACTGGCGCGAATTGCGAACCGCGCTGAATAACGCTCATATAAATTGACTTTTCTGGCGGACTTAACATACCATTTTAGCATGAAAAAAATTGCTGCCTTTCTTTTCGTACTGATGAGTGCTTCGTTGCCTGCACATGCAGATGTGAAGCTTACCGCCGATCAATTCGCGAATTTCCAGAAAATCGCGCCGGGCAGTATTATTCAAGGAACAACCGCCGGCGTATATGATTTTACCGATAAGGAAAGCCCCGACAGCACCATTATCGCCACGGTGAGCACGCGCAATGCGCTGATCGCGGGGGATGACGGGCAGACCTTGGTTGCCAGCCCCTATGGTCAGGATGCATTATCGGTTGCAAATGGAACGCACATTACGCTCAAAGCCGGAAATAACGGCACGGTGATGATTGGCGGCACGGGCGATGACACGATCATTGGCGGGCCGGGTGAGGATAAAATTGCCGGCGCAGGCGGGGCAGACAGCATTTACGGCAATGGCGGCGATGACACGATTGTGTATGAAGCGCATGCGATTGTTATTGATGGCGGCGGCGGCGTCGATACGCTGATTGTGCCTTACGGTACGGAAGTGGATTTGAAAAACACTGATAATCAGGTGCCAGGTGGCCAAGCGATTGTAACCAATTTTGAACGGGTTTCCGTCGCCCCGCCCCAAGAATAAGCCCCAAAAATAATCCCATCACTTATATATCAGGAGCGTGCCATGACCCTTCAGCATCTTGCTATCACCGCGGGGATTGGCATAGCGGGCGGCTGGCTCGGCAGTTTGGTGATGGGCCGGCTGCGCAGCGGAATCCTCGGTCATCTGATTGCTGGATTATTGGGCGGCGTGGTTGGCTATTGGATGCTGGGCGTTCTGGGCCTCAGCATCATGCCGGGCAATCCGCTTGCTGATGCCATTATTACCTCCGCCATCGGCGCGATGGTGGTTGTGTGGATTGCCAGAAAAATCGGTGTTTAATTCAAGCATTTGAAAATGGTAGCAGCTTCGAGATTTGCAAAAATATGCTTATTGCATATTTTTGGGTTCGCTTTGCTCACCCTTGGCTGCGCCTCGCGCAAAATGCCGTTGGCATTTTGTGAACGTCATTCAAATCCCGCGCATTATTACCATTATATAAAGGGGCAATGCCCCTTTATATAATGGTAGCAGCGGAAAGATACCGCCGTTACCAACAACCCCACAATAATAAAATATCCAATCAAAACATGGTTTTCCAAATTGCCGTCTAGGTGATTTGACTCCCCAGACTCGATAGCTCCAAAAGTGTTACCCTCAACATTCACTGTGAGGGAGAGAGATATGAGTGAAGAAAAATTTGTTAGCGAGACAGTTAACACTAAAAGAAAACGCAGAAGACCTAAGAAAAAATCAAACCCTTTTCCAAACAAGGGTCCATTACTTCCACAGCTAGAGGTCATTATAGATTTTTTAGCCAAGCAGATGGCTAAACAGGACTATGAGCTAGAAAAAGCTAAAATGCTCAAGAGGTTAAAAAGACAATCAATTTAACTATATTAGAAATATGGCACATAGCACCAAATCACTTAAGTGTTTGATATTTATCAAAAATGATAAATTTTTTAAAAAAGCATTGTATACACATTGTAAACACACTTTTCATATACTATTATTCATGAAGAGGAATAAAATGTCTACCGCAGCAGCTCAAAAAATTTCGGCAGAACGCCGAACTGATATAATCAATATTAGAGTGAAATCGGCTGAGCGTAATCTGATAGATCAAGCGGCGGCAACGCAAGGAAAGAACCGCTCCGACTTTATGTTGGAAGCTTCATACCATGCAGCCGTAAATGCTTTGCTAGATCAGAGGCTCTTCCAGTTCAGTAGTAAGGCCTATAAGCAATTCATGGCTTTACTAGATGCGCCGCCGCAACCAAATGCAAAACTACGCAAATTAATGGAATCCAAGTCGCCTTGGGAATAAATCCATGCTATGCGTAAAAAATGGTTTCAGCACCTGAAAAACTATCTGATGAGCATGATATCTCAACATTTGATTGTGGCGAAGACACACTCAATGACTGGTTGCGTCGCCATGCTTTAAAGAACCAAGCTGAAGGCGCATCGCGCACATTTGTAATATGTGAGCAAGGCAAGGTTATCGGTTTTTACTGTCTCGCGATGGGCGCAGTTACTAGAGAGCAATCTACAGGTAGATTAAGCAGGGGTATGCCTAGCCCTGTTCCTATGGCTTTGTTAGGTCGCTTGGCCATTGACATAAATCATCAAGAACAAGGTTTGGGTAGAGGGCTTTTGCGCGACGCAATTCTACGCACTGTGCAAGCTTCAGAAAATTTTGGTGTGCGTGGTATGTTCGTGCATGCTCTTTCGCCAGAAGCAAAACGCTTTTATGAAAACTGTGGATTTCAAGAGTCTCCAGCAGAGCCAAATCTACTCATGATCCCGCTTAAAGATGCGAAAGCTATCTTGCAATAACCTTGATTTATTTTTGGCGATTACTTTATTCGATAAAAAATAATTCGTAATCATATGCTGCTATTGATTGTAGCCCTAGAGCTAGCATTTTATGGAAGACCTAAGTATTGAGCAATTAAGCGTTCGGCAATTTTTCCTGCAACTTTACCACTCACATCGCTTAGCCATTTGAGGGTTTTTGAGCCAATTGATGGCTTTTCAGCGTTTTGATGCTTTTTATCTTCTTCTATAGCAGTGGTTAAGGCGACCAGCTCTTCCTCACTGGCGCCCGCCAACTTAAGAGCGGCTTTTAAAGACTTTAAATCGCCCGAAATAACCTTCACACTTGAATCTGAAACGATATCGCCGGTGTTAGCAGCAAAAATTACCTGTCCACCATAAATTTGAAGAGTTACCAAACGATCAATTTTTTCGGCGGGTACTGTACGTATGGCTTCTTCAGGCTGATCTCCGATTTCGTCGGCAAGCTCGAGCGCAAACTTTAGAACCTTGTTTCTGACTGTCTCAACCAAAGAAATCATGACGCTATTCGGTATTTCTTGCCACGCACGATTTAAGGCGAGGTCGCCGTCAAAAAACTTGGCCTGATATAAAACTACAAGATTTCCAGGCCATTCAATTATACATTTGTTTTTAGGGTCGTTATTGCCTTCGTACGCAGCAATAGGTTGATTGAGGATGGCGCTTTCTGCAAAATGCCGATGTTCTTTTTTTAGTATGCCTGCTGGAATAGGTTGGTCATTAAGTTGCTGTCCGAATGGGCCCAGGAAAATGCCTTTGGCATGAGCCGTAATTTTTCTATAATCAGGAATGACTTCTTCATTCTTCCTGTATCCATCTAACTCATTTTGTGCCCAAGTTTTTAAGCGCTCATTCTTTAGCTTATAAGACAGCACAAGTAGTTTTCTTAAAACATCCGCAACTGATGCTTCTTTGGAGGTTGCAATCTCGATGATGTCATCGAGTAGTTTCATGCGGCTTCTTTCATGTCTGTGGACTTCAAATCGCTCTTACTATGTGCGTGAGGTGATGGTAGCACCATCATCATTGAAATCATTGGAAGAAATGGTAGCAGCGGAGAGATTTGAACCCCCGACCAAAGGATTATGATTCCTCTGCTCTACCACTGAGCTACGCTGCCGCACCATTTGCTTTTAAGGGTTATCCCTTGAAAAGATGCAGTGTTTTAGGCGTTTCATTGGTAATGAGTCAAGGCTTTGTGCGCCGATTACGCGCGGCCCGCGCCAGCGCGATAATGGCGATGGTTGAAACTATTATGCTTCTTGGCAGATGGGTGGGGGCATCGCTTATATTTTTCCCCCATGCACAGCCCTGCCTCCCCAACCCACGCGCCCATCATCCTCACGGGCCCTACCGCATTCAATCGCGGCCAGCATTCACTCTATGATTTTGATTGGGGGAATGAATCCATCAACACGCTGGTGATGGAAATAGGCGGGTTTGGCGAGATTTATTCCGATAGCAACGAAGTTGTATCCGTGTTTATCAACGGCACGGCGCAAGATATATCATCGCCCGTTATCGCATGCGCCAGCGGCAGCGTTGTGACATGGGATGCGGTCAATCTTGTCCGCCATGCGCCGCGCATTGAAATCGCACTGGTTGCGGTTGATAACGGGTTTCAGGGATTGGGATTATCCGCCAGCATCACGCTGGATGTGGTGGAGCGTTTATATCGCAGCGCCAATGCGCGTGATGTGGAATTGCGGATGATGGAAGTGGCATCGCCGCGCGCGCGTACATTGTGGGAGCATTCCGGATTTACTATCATCCCGCATACCGATGCGCGTTCACCTGATATGCGAATGCGGTTAAACCCCAGCAGTCTGGCGATGCTGCGCAGCCGCTGGCAGCCACGCTTGCGCCCCGGCTATGAATTGCTGCACCCGGCAAACCATTTGCAATTGGGATAATCCTAAAACTGGGATAATTCTAAAACGATCAGGCGGTGGCAAAAACGCCCGTCTCGCGCTCGGATAATAATGTATTTGCTGGTTTTGGCCCATTAGGATTTACCATGGCATGGGTTTTTGCAATCCATCCGCCGCCCATCACGCGGTTTCCATCATAGACCACGCAGGCCTGCCCCGGCGCGACGCCAAATTGCGGATCATTGAATTCGATTTTTGCCGAGCCATTATCGTTAAATATGATTTGCGCAGGCACAGGCTCCATGCTGGAGCGGTAACGCACCAGTAAATTTTGTGATGGCGTTGTGGCAAGCCAGTTGGTTTCCTTCAAATCAATCGCGGTAACTGCCAGTGCATGATGGTTGCCCACAATCACCTGTTTCTTTGCAGCGTTAAGGCCAATCACAAATAACGGTTCGCGGTTTTCGCCGCTGCGCTGTTGCAAGTTCAACCCTTTGCGCTGGCCAATCGTATAATGAATAATCCCTTCATGACGGCCAAGCACGGTGCCGTCGGCCAGCACAATATCGCCGGGTTCAATGGCGCCGGGGCGCATTTTGGCAACGACATCCACATATTTGCCTTGCGGCACAAAGCAAATATCCTGGCTGTCCGGTTTTTCGGCAACCACCAATTCGTATTTCGCGGCAAGCGCGCGGGTTTCCGCTTTGGTCGGCAAATGGCCCAAGGGAAAGCGAAGGTAATCCAACTGCTCTTGCGTGGTCGCGAACAGGAAATAGCTTTGGTCGCGGTTTGCATCAGCCGCGCGGGTGAGCTCGCTGCCATTTGGCGTAACGATGCGTTGTACGTAGTGGCCGGTTGCAAGGCAATCCGCGCCCAGATCCTTTGCGGCGATGAGCAGATCACGGAATTTTACTTTCTGATTGCAGCGCACGCAGGGGATTGGCGTTTCGCCTTTTAGATAACTATCGGCGAAATCATCCATCACGCTTTGACGGAAGGCGGATTCATAATCCAATACATAATGCGGAATGTTGATTTTGGCTGCGACAGTTTTTGCGTCATATATATCTGCGCCTGCGCAGCAGGTTTTTGAGCGCGACTGAACTGGCTGCGTGACATCACAGGATGATTGCGTAGCAGCGCCGTGGTCGTATAGTTGCAGCGTGATGCCGACCACATCATAGCCTTGATCTTTGAGCATGGCGGCAACAACAGACGAGTCCACGCCGCCGCTCATCGCGACGACAACGCGTGTATCTTTCGGTTCTTTGTTAAAGCCCAAGCTATTCATGGGCAGAAAATAGTGCGAAGGATGCTGCGGGGAAAGGCTTATTTTACTTGCCTAGAACGATAAGCGGAAGGTGATGACACCTGCGGCAACAAGGGCAGCGCCCATGATGCGGAAAAGACTGGGTTTTTCTTTAAGCAGCAGAAAGCCGACCAGCGCTGAAAATAAAATCGAGCTTTCGCGCAAGGCCGCCACCATGGCGATGGGTGCCTGCGTCATCGCCCATAAGGCGACGGCATAAGCGGCCGAAGAAAGCACCGCGCCCGCCCATGGTTTCCAGGTATCAAGCGGTATCCATAAATCGTGTTTTTTAAAGGCACGAAAGATAAATACGCCAATGCCCTGAAGCACAAATACCCACATGGTATAGGCGATGGATGAGTTGGAAAGCCGCGCGCCCGTGCCATCGACCAGCGCGTAATACGCAATCATCAGGCCGCAGTACAGTGCAAGAATTCCCTGCTTTCTGAACGAATGGAAATTGTGAATGGCACCAAAACCGATGGTCAGCACGCCCAGCGAAATACAGGCAAGCCCCAGTATTTCATTGACGGTCATGGTTTCGTGCAAAAACAAAAATCCGAACAGCGCGACAAAGGGCGGCGATAGCCCGCGCATTAGCGGATAGCCAACCGCGTAATCACCTTTTTTGTAAACTTTGGAAACCATATACATGTAAAAAAATTGCGTGCCGCCGGATGCGAACATGTAGGGCCAGCTTTCCGGTGCGGGTGCAGGAAAGAACAATAAAACAATCGCGGAGGTGAAGGCGGTGGCGTAGCACAGCGCCGTTACATTATCCCACGGCTTGCCGCTACTTTTTAAAAGCGCATTCCACACCGCATGACCCAGTGCCGCCGTGAGCACAGCAAGAAAAACAACCAGCGGCATGGAGGTGGGGGAAGGTGTGGGCATGCGCGTTTATAAGGCGCGATTCAGTCGTAACAAAGCTGTATTTACCAATAAAATATGCTGTAGTGCAGCATCAGTAGTTTAACCGGAGATGACTTCTTTGCAGCCTGAATCTTCTTTTGTTTTATGCCCCATTCCCACCCCGCATAAGATCCATGTACTGAAGTGGAAGAATAGTAATGTGCGCGAAGGCTCTGCGCCAAATGGCGCAACCGCCCCTGCGCTAGTCTGCGTGCATGGCCTGACGCGTATGGCTTATGACTTTGTCGATATCGCGCAAAAACTTTCGCAAAACCGTGATGTGTATTCCTTCAGCATGGCCGGGCGCGGGGAAAGCGATTGGCTGACCGACCCGATGCATTATGCCTATCCCAATTACGCAGCGGACTGCATTTATATCATCAAGGAAGCGTTGAAGCTTTCGCAGGTTGATTGGCTGGGCACCAGCATGGGCGGATTAATCGGCATGTGGGTGGCATCGCTTGATGCGGCTTCAAAAGATGCGCCTAAATTAATCCGTCGTTTGGTATTGAATGATATCGGCCCGTTCCTGCCCTTATCTGCGGTGCAGCGGATTGCGCTTTATGCCGGTCGCCCGCTGAATTTCGCGAGTGTGGAAGAAGCGGAACGTCATTGCCGCGCGATTTATGCCGATTTTGGAATTAAAGCCGATAAGGATTGGCGTTTCTTTGCGGAAAAAACTGTGCGTGCGAAACAGGGCGGCGGGTTTGAATTGCATTACGATCCGAAAATCGCAATTGCATTTGGCAATATCAAAGAAGACATCAGCGTATGGCCGATGTATGAGAGTATTTCATGCCCCACGTTGTTGTTGCGCGGCGTGCGTTCCGATGTGCTGACCAAAGCGGTGGCGGTGGATATGACGCAGCGCGGGCCAAAAGCACAATTGGTGGAGTTCGAGAACTGCGGCCATGCGCCGGCACTGATTGACCCAGAGCAAATTGCAGTCGTTGAGAAGTTTTTATCGTAAAATTCGCCTATCTTACAATTTACCTATCTTACAATTTGCATGGCTTTGCCGCCAACATCATTGGCATTACAAACGCCATCACCAAATAATGCGGCGGTACCGCATGCGCTGCGCCACAGGCTTAGGCCGTCTTCATTGACACCTTGCACGAGATAGAGTTTTTGCAAACGGTCAACTTCATCCCCGTAAAGGCGTTTCAGGCTGGCAAAAAATATCTCCGCGCGCTTGGCGGTATTCGGCCCTTGCGCAATAAGCGCGCAGGCATCGGGTGTGGTTTCATGGATCGGCAGCGTTGCGCCAGCGCCCGCCAGATACACAATCCGTTTGCCGGTGTAATTCAACCGCACTTCGTTCACGGCATTCTTGCGGCCATAGGGCATCATTTCGTCAAGCCCGTAGGGATAGGAGTTCATGGCACGGCATGCATCGGGTTTAGTGGGCGCAAAGCTATCGCTTTGGATTTTTGCGGATAACGGATCATCGCGGCGTGGCACAAAGCGCTGGTTATCCATATATAAGAAGGTGCGCGTTTGCGCGGCAACAAAACGCACATCAATGCCTTCATCCATCAGCACGGCCGGTGCAACGCCAAGCGCAGCATAACGCTGCACAAAATCCGCGCCGCTTGCGGTTCCCGCAATCACCACTTTCTGCAAATCAGGAAACAGTTTTGGCCGCGCCATGAGCAGCAAAGCAAAATCCAGTACCGTAAAACTGCTCATGCCGTTCTTGCCTTGCCAGATGCCGGTTTTATCGGACGTAACGCTGTTCATGCCATACATCCAGTTGTTGTTGACCCAGCGCAGCATGGCGGACCCGCCATCGGGCCAGGTTTTGGCGTGCGCTTCCACATCTTCGCTGTTTAAAAATTGCGGCGCGAAGATATAAGTGGAATCGGCATTCCATTCGGGATGACGTGCAATCGCTTCTTCTTGCGCGCTGCGGGCAAAGGCAAAAGCCCGCGCCGCTTCACGGCTTTGGTCGTGAATGAACACGATAATGGTCTGGATTTTCCGGTGCACTTCATTCACGGGCGATGTGCTGAAGAACGGCAAGACAGGCGGAGATTCTTCATCATCATTTCTATCAAACGAATAAATCGGCAAAAAGCTTTGCCCGATTTCAAGGCCTGAGGATGGAACGGATTGTTTTGTGCCGGTAGGTTCGGGCGGTTGCGGTACATCATTGACGATAACCTCGCGCACATTTTTTTCGGGTAATTTTTTTGCAGGAATATCAATGCGCGGAATTTCGCGGTTGGTGAGAATGTTGAGCAATTTATCGACCAGCGACAGCTCGCCCTGTTTTTGAGGTGCGGCTTGTTGTTGTGCGTGTTGTTGTGCTTGGGGTTGCGCAGGATGCAAGGAAGGCAGGATATCTTCCGCACCCGCATGATTTACCCACACAAAACCCACAAAAACCAACATTAAAGCGGCGCAAAGCAAAGGCAGAGGTTTTGATGGTGGATTGCGTCTCATTATTTGATAATGTCCTCGCTCCAAACCAAAGTCACTACAATTCATGCGCCTGAATCATGCGTAAAACTGCCCAATCACCTGTGAATGTTCATGTGCTCGTTGATCTTGAATGGTCTGCGCAGGCAGGCGGGCATGTGAAATGTTGGGAACGATTTGCCGAAGCCGCCATCAAGGTTCCGGATCTGGATTTAACCGTGCATTTTTCCGGTGAAAAGGCGCAGCGCCGCCAATTATCGTCGCATGTCAAATTTGAAATTCACGAACCGGTATTTAGCACGCGGCGTATTCCGTTTCTGGGCCATGTGCCAGACCATACCGATATGGGGCAATTTCACCCGGAACTTGCGCGCCAGTTGATGACGGCAGATGTTATTCATACCACGGATGCGTTTTTTGCATTTGCCAAAACAGCGGAACGTATTGCGTCGCAAACGCTGCTTCCGCTGGTCCATTCGGTGCATACCGATAGCGTGGCCTATTCCGAATTATTTACAAAAACCACGCTGGAAGAAAACTTCAATATATTCGGTTTAAACCGCATGTTGGTTGATAAATTGCGTGTTCCAAAGCGCGTGGCAGGATTGATGCAGATGCGTTTGAACAAGCATCAAAGCCTGTGTGCGCGCGTGCTGACATCGCGCGAGGAAGACCGGCAGGTCGCCATGCATAATGTCTCACCCGATAAGCTTGGCACACTGCGTCTTGGCATTGACCGCACGGTGTTTAAAGCAAATCGCAGCAGCCGCGCCAAGTTGAATGAACGATATAATATTCCCGATGATTCGCTTGTGGTTGTATTTGTCGGGCGCCTTGATGAAGGTAAAAATATTTATGTGCTGATTGATGCCGTTGAACGGGCGTTGCGCGAAGGGTTACCCGTGTTCCTGATTGCTGCGGGGATTGGCCCTGCGGCCAATGTAATTGAACAACGCTTGCACGAGAATGCGGCATGCGTCGGCTTTCTTGCGCCGCACGAACTTGCCGATATTTATTGTTGCGCGGATTTCATGGTGCTGCCATCGCATGTGGAGACATGGAGCATGGTCGCGGCCGAAGCGATGGCATGCGGATTGCCGGTGATTGCCGCCGCGCAAAGCGGCGTTGGCCGTTTCATTGGCGATAGCCATGCGGGAGAGCTGGTGCATGAAGATACCGCGCGCGCATGGGCGCAGGCATTGCATCAGGCCGATGGCCTTCGCGGCAATACCAATTTGCGTGATAATGCGATGCTGCTGGCGGATAGGCATTTCCCCACCTGGCTAGAGGCGTTGCAGGAAGATTTAATTCCCGTCTGGCAAGCTGTACGAAAGCGCAGATAATGTTCGGCAAACGCATTTTAATTTTAATCCCGCATCCGGATGATGAAGTCGTGGGCTGCGCTGCCGCAATCGCGCGTGCACGGGCGCAGGGCGCGCGGGTGTATGGTGTGAATCTATCGCATGGGTGCTTGGCCAAACAAACCATGTGGTGGTGGGAACGCGGCAATTACGAACGCGATGTTGAAACACGCCTAAGCGAATTTGCACGTGTGGCGGATTTTCTGGGCATAAAAATGGTGGGCGGAAATAATGCGCGCGCCGCGCGTGAAATCTGGCCCGATTTGCAAACCGTGTATGGCGAAGTGATGCAAGCGATGCAGCACTGCGCGCCCGATTGCATATGGGTGCCAGCCTATGAAGGTGGCAACCCCGACCATGACGCATTAAATGCATTGGCATCGACCATCAAAAACGTGCCCGTTTATGAAGTCGCCGAATATAATTTTATTAGCGGTATTCCGCATTCTAACGCATTTCTGGCAATTAAAGGCAATGAAACCACGCTGACGCTGTCGCCGGATGAACAGAACATGAAACGCGCGGCGTTAGCATTATACGCATCGGAACAAAAAAATCTGGGCGATATCGATGTGCGCTATGAAAGCTTCCGGCCCATCGCGCAGTATGATTATGCCAAACCGCCGCATGAAGGCACGTTATGGTATGAACGCTTTCAATGGGTGCCGTTCCGCCACCCGCGGGTGGATTTCACAAAATCGGCAACCGTGAGTAAGGCGATCACGGAATTTTTGGGAAAAAAATAGCGTGGTATGGTTAATATAAAACCGGTGCGGCGCATTACTTTCGGTTTAGCCATGTATAATAGTCGGTATGCGCAAACCAAAAATTCTTGGCGTTGAAGATAAATCGCTCACAGGACGGCTGGAAAGACTGTTCACCAGCATGTATCACCGGGCGCGTACCGAAATCGTGCATAACAGCACAATGTTAAATCGCTATGCTGTTCAAATACCGCGCCATATGTTCTATTCGCGCTTCCGCAGGCCCGACCCCGATATTATGGAAGTGAAGTTGCCAGGGGACGCCATGAGCCACCTCAAAAAAGATGGCGCAACGAAGCACGTTATCAATCTACCGCTTCTTTATGGCAGCAGCATCAGTGTTGTTCCAGACCATGTGACCAAGCTTGAAGATGCAATCGCGCATATTGATGAATTGCGGAATAAGCGGGCAGCGCCGTTCAAGACATTGGTTATTGCAGGGCATGGCACGGATGGGCTGATGAGCACTACGCTGAGGGCTGAAGAGGCGTTTACCATCAAAGAATTACTGGATCAGCTGTTTGCAAATGGCAAAAAACCTGCGGAGCATATTGTGTTGGCGGCATGTGACGTGTTTTCGAGTATTCATTTCAGAGGCCGTGATGAGCAGCAGGATTTATGCGCGGTGGTGAGTGAAGCTGCGATGAAGCATAATGTGCGCATCAGCGGCGCGACTTCACTTTTATTCCATCAAAAAGGACGCTTTATCACGTTTAATCCTGATGGCAGTGTCACGCGCAGCCCCTTTAGCAGTAAAAGTAGATTATATGGGGTGTTGGCGATTGAATCAGCCAGCCTTTCCGGCGCGCTCAATGTTCAAGAGCCACCAAAACGCACCCGCACATGGGTTGCGCCATGGCGCAAAGACCGGACACTTTCTTCCTAGATTTTTCCTAGCAACTTCGCCACGTCTTTTGCGGCGTAGGTCAACACAGCATCCGCTCCCGCGCGTTTGAAGCACAGCATGGTTTCCATGAGAATGCGGTCGCCATCGATCCAGCCATTGGCGGCTGCGGCTTTCATCATCGCGTATTCACCGCTCACCTGATACACAAAGGTGGGCATGTTGAATGTGGTTTTCACGCGCGACACGATATCAAGGTATGGCAGGCCGGGTTTCACCATGACCATATCCGCGCCTTCGTTGATATCCATGGCCACTTCGCGCAAGGCTTCATCGCTATTCGCGGTATCCATCTGATAGGTTTTTTTATCGCCCTTCAAACTGCCCTTATTATTCAAGGCATCGCGGAACGGGCCGTAAAAACCCGATGCGTATTTGGCGGCATAGGACAAAATAAGTTTGTCTTGAAAGCCCGCTGCGTCTAATGCCTTGCGAATAGCACCAACGCGCCCATCCATCATATCGGATGGAGCGATGATATCGCAGCCCGCCTTTACCTGCACCAAGGCTTGTTGGCATAGAATTTCAACGGTTTCATCATTGAGGATTTTTCCATCCACCAATAATCCGTCATGCGCGTGATCGGTGAACGGATCCAATGCTACATCGCAGATGATGCCCATTTCCGGCACGGCTTTTTTCACCGCAGCAACCGCACGGCAAATTAAATTGTCAGGATTAACCGCTTCGCTGCCTTTTGCGTTTTTCAATTTGGCATCAAGCGCGGGGAATATCGCCATCGCATTAATGCCCAATGATTTAAGCTCTTGTGCTTCGGCCACCAATTCATCAATAGAAAGCCGCGCAACACCGGGAAGCGAATGAATGGGTTCGCGCACAGCTTTGCCTTCGATCACAAAACCCGTCCAGATCAGGTCGTTCACGGTGACGGTATTTTCCGCAACAAGGTTGCGCAGCCATGGCGTTTGGCGGGTGCGGCGAAGGCGGGTGGAGGGGAATGACGGGTTCATAAATATGCTGCTTTGTTATATTTTTGGCGCTTGGCTTTTAAGCACTGGTATTTTTACTGAATATCTTTATTTTCTACCAGAGTTTAATAATCAGCGTTTTAGCGAATGTTTTTGCCATGAACCTTCTTCCTGCCGGATTTTATGACGTATTAAGCCCCGATGCGGAAAGCGAAGCCGCCGCCACGCAAACGCTGTTAGCGGTGTTTGCCGAAAACGGTTATGGACGCGTTGCGCCGCCCATTATGGAATTTGAAGAAACATTATTATCGGGCCCCGGTGCCAGTTTGAACCGCACCACCTTCCGCGTGATGGACCCCAATTCGCAGCGCATGCTGGCATGCCGCAGCGATCACACCTTGCAAATCGGCCGCATTGCCGCAACGCGTCTTTCCACCGCGCCGCGCCCTTTGCGCTTATCCTATGCGGGGCCCATTTTACGCATCACAGGCCATGAACAAAACCACGCGCGCCAAGTGACGCAAGTGGGCGCAGAAATCATCGGTAGTCTGGATGCCGAAGCGGATGCCGAAGTTATTTTATTGGCGATGCAAAGTTTGGCGCGTATTGGCGTGACCGGTGTTGCGCTCGACATTACCTTGCCCACGCTTATTCCAAGTATTTGCGAAGCATTTCATGTAGAAGGCGATGCACGGGCAAAATTACACGCCGCACTCGACCGCAAGAATGAAGCCTTGGTGCAGGGATTGGGTAAAACCGCAGGAATGGAAAAAGCATGCGCGCTTGCAGTGGGATTATTGCGTGCAAGCGGTGATGCCGGAGACGCGCTTGCCGCATTGGCCGCGATGGATTTACCCGAAAAAGCGGCATTGGACCGCACACGCTTGCAACGTGTATATGATTTATTGCCGCATGATCTGCGCAGCACCATGACGGTCGATCTTGTGGAATATCGCGGCTTTGAATACCAAACCGGATTGAGCTTTGCGCTTTTTTCCAAGGCCATTCGCGCCGAATTGGGACGCGGCGGCAGATATCGCACCGCCACCAATGAACCTGCAACCGGTTTCACATTCTATGCCGAAAGTTTGATGCCGGTGTTGCCGCGCGCCAAACCCCGCGCGCGTATTCTGGTGCCGTTTGATACCGCGCCCGCGCAAACCGCGGCCTTGGTGAAGGAAGGGTATGTCGTGCTGCGCAATCTTTCCAAGGACACTGATTTGACCGCAGAAGCAAAACGTCAGGCGTGCCATGTAATTTACGAAAACAATAAAGCCAAGATGATCTAAAAAAGTTACGTGATAATGGACTGCAAATGCGCTGTTCCTCCGCTTCCGGTGCTCACGTACTTAAATGTACGCTGCGCTCCGGTTCTCGGAACCACGCATTTTCGTCTCATTCTGACGTAACTTATGGTTGATTAGACTGGTGTAGGTGGTGCATCCGGCTTTGGCGGCTTTCCGGGATCGGCGGGATTTCTGCGCTTTGCCGCTTCGACTAATTTCGTTCTGCGAATTCGTTCACGTGCAGCATCGTCTAATTGCAAGATAACCGCGCCACTGCCCTGCGGTGCTGCGGATTTTGCTGCGGCTTTGGGCGGGCGGCCATAAAAACCCGTGCGGGCCAGTTCGGGGCGGTGCGGAACCAGCGCATGGTCATGCGGAACCGGTTGATAAGAAGGGGTATCTTCAAGCGGAAGTTTAAATTCGCTGTCTGCCCCCATTTGTTGCTTGCCCAGTAAATCGCCTGATACACGGCGCGCAAGCTCACGCGGAATATGCAGTCTGAGTTCATTGGTATCTGCAATCATAAGACAATCGGCGATCGCATCATCAATTTGTTTTGCGGTATCCTTGTTACGGCTGGCGATGGGCTTGGTTTCATTAAGCGCAATCAGCAACACGGTATAAAAATCACTGAGCGCGGCAAGCAATTTTTTGTCAAGTGGTGCAGAGTCCACCGGACGATGATTGTTCATGAAGGATTTGACCTTTTCATTCAAATCCATCAGCAGAACTGCGGTCGCGCCAATATCGGTGGCAACGAATAAATCAGACGCTGTGCCGTTGCTGTTGTGCTGCATCGCTTTGATAATCCCGCAGGTAATATAGCCCATGGAGGCATAGCGCGTTGCATGCTGGATGGTACCTTCGATGCTTTGCAGCGCGGGCAGCGCGCGGGATACCCCGCGCTGCGTTGCATAAAACCGCGCGGTGAAATCGGAAGGATTATCGGCAGGGCTTTCTAAAAACATATTCCATGCCACGTTAAATGGAATGCAGCTGCTTTCCATCACCGTCTGCGAGGGACGTTTATTCATGCGATCGAGGATCGCTTGGGTTAGGGTTTCAAAATCAAACATGAATAATAACTATCAAAATCGTTTAAGGATTTGGCGGTGTGCCTTTTGCAATCGCACGTAATTTTTCAATTCCTGTTTCGCGGCTTTGCGGGCGCGGCGGTAATGCGGTGGTCTCTAAATCAATAAACAGCCTGATATAATGCTTTGCTTTCCAGCCAAGGTGCTGACCAATTAAATCGAGCGCCTGTTCAGCAACTTTCGGGTTGGACATGAATGTGATGAATTGCTCTTTGGCAGGAACGTAAGGTCCGCCTTCATCCCCCGCATCACCGACATATGAAAACGTAACCTCGGGAAAGCCGCCCATATCCGAGACAGAGACATTCAGGGAGGGAGTCCACACGCCATCAATCTGGTGACCAAATATCTGATTGGTCCAAAATGTTACGGGGTTGAAGGATGACCATCCGGCACGGGCACCACGGTTTGCATAGGTAGACATAATCTTTCTCGGTTTAAAATGTTAGCGCGCAAAGCTTAATCATATGATGTGAAACCAAAAAGCCCTTTTTGCTTGTTCTTTACGATTAGCTTTGGTTTATTAAGCCCTTCTTTGAACTGCCTGTTAATTATCTTAAGGAAAAATCATGCCAAATGTCGCCGTCGTCGGAGCCCAATGGGGCGATGAAGGTAAAGGAAAAGTCGTTGATTGGCTTTCAAGCAGAGCAGATGTCGTGGTGCGTTTTCAAGGCGGTCATAACGCCGGGCACACCTTGGTAATTGATGGCGTAACCTATAAATTATCATTGCTGCCATCGGGCGTGGTGCGCGGCGGCAAGCTTTCGATTATCGGCAATGGCGTGGTGGTTGATCCGGTTGCCTTGCTCAAAGAAATTGATGGCATTGCCGAAAAGGGCGTAACGATTACACCCAAGAATTTATTGCTGGCAGAAAATGCCGCGCTCATTTTGCCGGTGCATGGCATGCTCGACCGCGCACGCGAAGCATCCAAAGGAAATTCAAAAATCGGCACAACTGGCCGCGGCATTGGCCCCGCCTATGAAGACAAGGTTGGACGCCGCGCGATAAGGGTTTGCGATTTGCAGCACCCGGAGCATTTAAAGACCAAGATTGCGGAATTGCTTGATCATCATAATCTGTTGCTGAAAGGCTATGGCGCGGAAACGGTCAGCGTTGACCAATTGTATGGCGAATTGATGCAGATGGCGCCGCGGTTATTGGCGCATGCTGCACCGGTATGGCGCGTGCTGGATGAAGCGAACCGCGCCGGCAAACGCATTTTGTTCGAAGGTGCACAAGGCATTATGCTGGATGTGGATTTTGGAACGTATCCGTTCGTTACATCCTCCAACACCGTTGCGGCGCAAGCATCAACCGGAAGTGGCATTGGCCCCAAGGCCATTGGCATGGTGCTGGGCATTTGCAAGGCATACACAACGCGCGTGGGTTCGGGCCCATTCCCAACCGAAGAATTGACCGCAATTGGCGAAAAGATTGGCGAGCGCGGCCGCGAATTTGGAACCGTCACGGGTCGCAAGCGTCGCTGCGGTTGGTTTGATAGCGTGATGGTGCGCCAAGCGGTGAAGTTCGGCGGCATAGATGGATTGACGCTGACCAAGCTTGACGTGCTTGATGGCTTTTCCGAATTAAAAATCTGCACCGGATACAAGATCGGCAAAGATACGCTTGATTATTTGCCGGCCGACCAATTCGCGCAGGCAAAAATCGAACCTATCTATGAAACGATCGAAGGATGGCAAGGCACGACCGCAGGTGCGCGCAGCTGGGCGCAATTGCCGGCGCAAGCAATCAAATACGTTCGCCGCATTGAAGAATTGACCGGCGCACCGGTGACCATTTTGTCAACCAGCCCCGAGCGTGAAGATACCATTTTGATGAAAGACCCGTTTGAAGGATGACGCATAACTGGCTATAGTTTGCTTCTATGGCCATCTTCAACGAACGCTACACCATTGATGAAATGCAACCGTTGCCCGATTTTGATACCGGCACGGCCAAGGCGTATGCCGTGCATGGCAAGGTCAATAGCGGCGCTGCATTAATGGCGTATGTGGTGAACGGTCACATGCCGACGCGCGTGGACATGTTGGCGGGATTTCACGGGCTTTCCCATAAAAGTTTAAGTCTGGTGCATGAAGCGCATGTGATCGATTGGCCGTTATCCGGCAACCGCCACATGGCGATTATTTATGACATGATCAAAGGCGCGCGGCTTGCGCCGCTGGGTGATGCGCCGGATTATATTCACGGGCCCTTTCCGGCCATTAAAGAAGCGGCGCTGATCGAAGGGGTCATCAAGCCGCTGGGCCAGGCTATTTGCCAGATTGCCAAGATGGGATTATTCCATGGCTCCATCCGCGCCGATAATGTGTTTATGGGCGATGGTAATAGTGTGACGTTGGGCGAATGTTTGACCGCGCCTTGCGCATTCCGCCAGCCCGCGCAATATGAAACGCCGCACCGCGCCCTTGCCCCCGATATTGCGCGCGGCATGGGAACATCGGCCGATGATTTTTACGCCTTTGGTGTATTGATTTTAACGGCATTGATTGGCGATCTGCCGCTGCGTGATTTAACACCCGAAGCGATTGTGCAATTGAAAATCGAACGTGGTAGTTATTCGGCACTGGCAGGCGAGCGCAAATTTTCGCAAGCGATCATCGAATTACTGCGCGGACTTTTAACCGATGACCCTGCGCTGCGCTGGACCCATGAAGATTTCGAACATTGGGTTGCGGGCCGCCGGTTGACGCCGCGCCAATCGACGATTGCCAAAAAAGCCAGCCGTCCGCTAAAATTCGGCACGCAGGATTTTGTGCAATTACGCCAGTTGCTGACCGCAATGAGCAGCGATACGAAATTGGCGGCAAGCATGATTGCCAATCAGGAATTGGCGCGCTGGATCAGCCACGGCTTTTCGGATGAGAAGGCGATTAAAAATCTGGATCAGGCGATAGCGACTACGCGCCAGCAGCGGCTGGGCAGTGAAGAGGAGCGGTTGGTCAGTAATGTGCAGCTGGCGCTAGACCCGCTGGCGCCCATTCGGTATCGCGGGATTAGCGTTTATCCATCCGGCTTGCCTGTGCTGCTTGCGCAGATGATGCTGGGTGAAGCGCAGCTGACCACTATTGCCGAAATCATCATCAACCGTTTCCCTGCCTTATGGCTTGAATACCAGCCGGATGGCAAAATCGGCAATTCGATTGTTGTGGTGCAGCTGTGTGAAAAAGCCGTTGATGTTGTGCAGAATAAATCGCTGGGCTTCGGGCTTGAGCGATATCTGTACGATGGTAACCCGAGTTTGCCCTGTTTAAATCCGCAAATCCGCGACCGTTATGTGCAAACGCCCAAGCAGCTCTTGGAAGCGTTGGAGCGCCGCGCGCCGCTGGGCGGATTGCAATTGATTGATAGGCATATCGCCGCGTTTTTGATGGCAAAAGACAAGAACATCTCGCTGCTATTGATGCAGAATATTGACCAGATGCGCGATATGACCCGCCGGAATATCGGTATTTTGAATCTCTATGCCAATTTACAGGAAAGTTTCGGGCCGGATAATCTAAAAAATCTGGCGGCAACCCTGTTGCCGTTGACCGAAGAAGCGGTGAAGCGGTTCCATAACCGCCCGCGTCAGGAGCGCGTGCGCAAAGAATTGAAAGCCGCAGCGGCTACGGGACGTTTGAGTAACCTGCTTAATCTTGTCGATGATACCGATACCGTTGTGCTGGACGCGCAGGAATTTGTTGCTGCCAAAATGCTGTATAAGGAAATGGAAGCTGAGGCCGAACGTCTGGGTGAATATGCCAAAAACAAAAAAATGCTGGCGGAACAGGCCGGACAACCGCTTGCCGCGGTGATTGCGGTGGGCATTTCGTTTTTTATTATGCTGATTATCCTGCTGCGCCTGTTTCAATAATAGAGTTTCAGTGAAGGAAACAACCGATGTCTAAAGCACCTGCCAAACCCGCTGCAAAAGTACCCGCCAAAAAAGGCGCCCCAAAAGGCGGTAAAGGTGCGTCAGGCGGCGGCAAGGCCAAGGGATTGGCGGTATCCTTTGTTATCCTTGGAATTGGCGCGGTATTTGTGTTGCCCGCCACCATTGTGGCGTTGTGCGGGTTCATTCCAACGATTGCAACGATGCTGACCGATAAAAGTCGTGCACGCAGTATGACCGTAGCGGTGGGTTCGCTGAACTTGACCGGCGTTGCCTATATCGTTGTCCAGCTTTTTCAAAAAGGAATGCGTCTTGATTACGCGATGATGCTTTTGCAAGACCCGCTGAACTGGCTGATCATGTGGGGCGGTGCGGGTATCGGCCTTGCGCTGCTTACGCTTATTCCGCCCGTGGTTGCGCAAGTGCTGACCAGTATTTCGGAATTCAAGTTACAGAAGATGAAAACCAATCAAGCAGAGATACGTAAAATCTGGGGCGAAGACGTGAAGGGATAATTCCTTTTCGTATGTCCCAGCGAAAGCTGGGACCCAGTTACTCATTAAAAACAACCAAACTAGGCACCAGCTTGCGCTGGTGCGTGCAATATTTATTTTATTCGCCGCCCTGAAGCGTACCCATAATATGCTGGCCGGCACCCATTAATTTCTGCATCCATGCGGGGCCAACCTTTGGCGCTTGCTGCTGCGCTGCGGTTTGCGTGGTTGGCGCAGGGATAATGCTTAGTTTTGTAAGCCAGAACGATGGCTCGATGTCCGTTTCGCCCAGCCGTGTCTGTGCGCGCAGCGCATCAAGCTGCATTTGTGCCGCACGTGCATTCACGCCAAGCATGCCGGTTAACGCGCCGACATGTTTGCTCATGCGCTGCAAGGTATCTGCATTTAAATCGGATGCAAACAAATCGCCCACAATGCTGAAGAACTGCCCAGCCAGCATGACCATTTGTGCGGGCGGGATGCCATTGCGGTCGGGCAGCAAGGCGTCGAGCAATGTTTTTCCATCAATCACGTAATGGTTGGATTTTGACATGACGATGCGTAGCTGCGCCTTGCTTTGTCCTTGTCCGAATACATGTTGCGCTTGAAACGGCGATGACACCATGGAGCAGTAAAGCCCATGCGTTTTAAAAATCTGGGTAATCTGCGCTTTTTCCTGAGCGCTCGTTTTAGTACTGGCCAATTTCTGGCATTCGGAATAGGTGGGCATGGTGCGCGCGCCGCCTGCATGCGCAAACGGGGCCATGCCGATCAAGGCGCCTAGCGCAAGCAGCACTAAAAAAAAGACAGGACGAAGGAGGGGGCGCACAATCTGACTCATATGCTCAAGCCTAGGGCGCAAGTGCTGAAAACGAGGTTAACAAATAGTTGAAATAGCCGGATGTTAACGCATATTCAGACATTGTTTAGGGTTAGAAGGCTAGGATACTGCGTTAAACCCTTTTGACGGGACGTCATGGCCTATAGCGCCTTTGCAAGACAACCGGAATATGAAGTAGCCGATGATACATTGGGCGGCACATCACGTCCAAAGCAGCAGGGTGTTGTAGCATTGGCGCAGCGCGGTGAAGTAGGGCTTGAGCCTGATCAACACAGAATTGAAGCGCAAAAAGCAGCGCAGCTTGCCAAAGAACAAATGGCCGCAGCCTTGGCTGCACGGGCCGCCGCGCGTGAAAATAAGCCGGAAGATGCAACACCCTCAGCAACAGGCGAAGATGGCAACCCGCGTGTCGCGGCCTTGCCTGAACCCGCTGGTATGACACGGGTGCTTGGCGGGCCAACACCGCCCAGAGATACGACGCTTAGTACTTAACGCGTCTTTACCATAATTATTCAGCAGTCATTTAGAACTCACCGATAGGATGAGTGGATATTTTTGGTATTTGAATTTTTGGAAGTTATATGGCCGCACCGCTTGAGTATAATGGCGTACCTGTTCCACGCACCAGCCCCTTGGGCATGATGACCACGCATGAGCAAGGTCTTGCGCATAGTCTGGCGAGCAAATCCAAAGCCTTTGACCAGCAGGTTTCGCCGCAAGTGCGATTGCAGCAGGCGTTGCAAAGTAATGACCTGACTGCACTGACCCAGACCCTGATGAGCAATCCTTTAATGCTTAAAGGTAATCCGGTTGCGATGGAGCAGTTGCGGAACAGCGAATTTTTCCAACGCAACAAAAAAGATGTTCTTTCTGCGCTGAATGCGCCTGATCCATTCAATGGCGATGCGCAAATACCCGCAGAGCGCCAGCAATTGATTTCCCAGCTTGAAGGCATTAAACCGCGTGAGGCTGGTGCATCCCGCGAATATGCCGGTTATGTTCCTGAGAACCGCCAGATTGCGGCGCGTTCGCAGTTCAACCCGTTTACCGGCTAAATACCGTAGCGCTTACCGGCTTGTTCCAGAAACTGGGCTTGGGGTTCGGATGCAACAAGCGTTCCTGCTTTGGCGCGTTCTTCTTCTGCCAATACGGTTGATAAATACCGCTCCGTGTAGCTTGGGATAATCACGACAATCATCTTGCCCTTGTTTTCCGGCAATGCGCCAACGCGAAGCGCGGCGGTAACGGCTGCGCCGCTGCTGATGCCAACAGGAATACCATGCTGTTTAATTAGTGTGCGCGCCATCGCCAAACTATCGGCGCTATTCACTTTCTCAACGCTGTCAATTTGCGAGCGGTCGAGCGTATTGGGAATAAAGCCTGCGCCGATGCCTTGAATTTTATGGGGCGAATGCTTGCCACCGGAAATGATCGGGGATTCTTCGGGTTCCACTGCCACCATTTTGATGGATGGCTTTTTGCTTTTCAGCGTTTTGCCAATACCCGATAATGTGCCGCCGGTGCCAACGCCGGAAACCACAATATCCACCTTGCCATCGGTATCATCCCAGATTTCATTTGCAGTGGTGCTTGCGTGAATCGCGGGATTGGCGGGGTTATCAAACTGTTCCATCATGATGCAGTTTTTATCGGCCGCGCACATCTCCATGGCTTTGGCTATGGCGCCGCGCATACCCAAAGCGCCGGGCGTAAGAACAACATCCGCGCCAAGCAGTAATAACAGCGAGCGGCGTTCCATCGACATGGTTTCCGGCATGGTGAGGGTGATGTGATACCCCTTGGCCGCAGCAATAAATGCCAACCCAATTCCAGTATTGCCTGATGTGGGTTCAACAATGCGCATGCCTTTCTTGAGGCGGCCGGATTGTTCGGCTTCGATCAGCATGGCTTTGCCGATGCGGTCTTTGACCGAGCCAAGCGGATTGAAGAATTCAAGTTTAAGGACGATATCCGCATCGCTTTGCAGCCCCGGCACGCGGATAAGCGGCGTCTTGCCAATCGTATCAAGAATGGATGCGTGAATGTTCATGGAACACCTGTTTTGTTATGGAAAATTATTCAGCTGCGTTTGAAGCTTCGGTAGGCAATGAAACCTTGGCTGGAATGCCGAATGCGGTTGCGCCTGCTGGAATGTTTTTGGTGACCACCGAATTCGCGCCGATTTTTGCATCATCGGAAATGGTGATATTGCCAATCAGTTTTGCGCCTGCGCCAATCATCACGCGGTTGCCAACGGTGGGGTGGCGTTTGCCAAAGCCGCCTTTGCCGCCCAAGGTGACGCCGTGGAAAATCAGGCAGTCATCACCAATTTCGGCAGTTTCGCCAATAACAACGCCCATGCCGTGATCAATCACCAGATTTTTGCCGATGCGCGCGCCGGGATGGATTTCAATACCGGTAATAAGGCGTGAAATTTCACACACCAAGCGCGGGAAAAACGGAATGCCCCATGTGTAGAGCTGATGCGCCACGCGGTGCAGGAGGACGGCTTTTACGCCGGGATACAGCAGCGCGACTTCCAAAAGGCTGCGGGCAGCGGGATCATTCTTTTTATATGCTTCGAGCAAGGCCATAGCGTGGTTCAAGGGTTATGCGTCTAGTTGAAATAGGTGCCCAACCTTACCGTTCAAGCCCGTTAATGTTAAGGGGCTAAATATCGGTTATAGGTCACTGGCGGATGGAACAGAGCCGGTATGTGGTGTGCGTGCACCAGATGGGGATAAAGGCGCACTGCTATTATGTTTATCCCCTGCCAGCTGGTCCAATATGGCGATGCGTTTGGCAATTGGCGGGTGGGTTGCAAATAAATCAAGCAACCCGCCACTGTTTTCGATGAACATTTGCTTCACTTCCGGCGGCACGTTTTGCACATCGCTTTGCCCGCTGATTTTGCGCAGGGCACTGGCAAGGGCCGCGGGATTTTTTGTCAGCTCCACACTGCCTGCATCGGCGTTGTATTCGCGCTTGCGTGAAATTGCAAAACGCAACAGCAGCGCGAGTAAGTATCCAATTGCAAGCAGCACGGTTGCAATAATCATCAGCGGCAGATTGGAACGCCGCCCGTCGCTGCCGCTGCTGTTATAGGTGTAGCGGTCATTATAGGAATTCGTATAAAACATATTGCGCCACGCCAGCTGCGAGAGGAACGACACCATTCCGACAATCACGGTGGTGACAATCAGCAGACGCACATCGCGGTTGATAATGTGGGTGAGTTCATGGCCAATAACGGCTTCCATTTCATCGCGGTCCAGTGTTTGCATAAGGCCGCGCGTGACCGTGATGGCAAAACTGTCTTGCGTCAGGCCGCTGGCATAGGCATTGAGCGCCGCATCTTCAATGATTTCCAAGCGCGGCATGGGAAGGCCGCGGCTGATGCACAGGTTTTCAAGGATATTGTAAAGCTCTGGTTCTTCTTGGCGCGTGACACTGCGCGAACCCGTTGCCGCGCTTATCATCCAGCTGTTGAATAGCGTTGCAATCAACACCCAAAGGGTGGCCGCGCCCAGAATAGCAGGCAAACCTTGAAGGGTTAGCGTGGTTGCGGCCTGAAATAATTCAGGCGTAAAGAATTCACCCTGAAGCGGATTGCTGCCATAGACAAAAATATATGCGCCGATGAAAAACAGCAGCGCAAGCATAAAGGGAAAGCAGACCAACAGCAGGGTCGATTTGAAATTATTCGCCCATATCCACGTCTTTAAACCCAATATTTGCTTAGGCATGGATTTGCTTTGCAATAATTAGAATTTGACTGACGGTGCAGTAGAAAGTTGTTCGCGCACCGCATCGCCGAGGTCAAACATGGTTTCCTGTTTGAAGCCAAGCGTTGGTGCAACCAGCACCGCAGGGAATTGCTGGATGGAAGCATTGTATTCGCCAACCGCATTGTTAAAGAAACGACGCGCAGCAGATACTTTATTTTCAATGTCGGAGAGTTCCGCCATCAGCCGCTGGAAATTTCCGTCAGCCTTTAAGGTTGGATAATTTTCCATAACCGCAAATAGTCCGCGCATACCCATGCTGAGCTGGTTTTCAGCCTGAACGCGGTCGGAGATGTTGGACGCATTGGAAATACCCGCGCGCGCTTTGGCGATTTCTTCAAAGACCGATTTTTCATGCGCCGCATAACCCTTCACCGTTTCGACAAGATTCGGGATTAAATCAAAGCGCTGCTTTAAATATACATCGACATCGGCAAAGGCGTTTTTGCATTCCTGGCGCAGCGCGACAAGGCGGTTATAAACCCCGATGATGAATAGAATAATGAACCCTGCAACAACGGCTACAACTAACATGTGTGTTTCCTTCAGTGGGTTGGATGCTTGTTAATTGCGTGATAATGGGCTGCAAATGAAGGTATTCCTGCGCTTCCGGTGCTCACGTACTTAAATGTACGCTGCGCTCCGGTTCTCGGAACCCCGCATTTTCGCCTCATTCTGACGCAATTGACAATGCGATCGAGATTTATAGTGTATGCGGCTTGAGCGCCGATTACAATTCACGAAAATTACGCGGTAAATATGTCTTTTTTGATAAATCACCTTCCTGCTGCGGCGCAGCCCTATGCGCGTTTGGCGCGCCTTGATAAGCCAGCGGGCTTTATGCTGTTGCTATTCCCCGCATGGTGGGCGCAAACGCTTGCAACACTGGAAGGGGAGATCCCGAGCGTTTGGATTTTTATTCTGTTCTTTGTTGGCGCGGTGGTGATGCGCGCGGCAGGCTGCGCGGTGAATGATGTCATCGACCGTAAATTGGATGCGCAGGTAGAGCGCACCAGACAACGCCCGATTGCCAGCGGCGAGATTAGCCCATGGCAGGGAATTGCGTTTGCAATCGGCTGCTGCATCATCGGGTTGCTGGTGGTGCTGTGTATGAACGGGTTTACGTTTGTGCTGGCAGTGGCATCACTGCCACTGATTGCCCTTTACCCGTTGATGAAACGCATCACATGGTGGCCACAGGTTTTTCTCGGCGTGATTTTCAATTGGGGCGCGATGATGGGATTCACTGCGGTGCAAAACGCCTTGCCCTTTGCGGCATTTGTATTATATGCCGCATGTTTTTTCTGGACGCTTGCTTACGATACCATCTACGCATTTCAAGATAAGGCGGATGATGAGGTTGCGGGCATTAAATCGACCGCGCGGGTGCTGGGGAATAGCGCACAGAAAACCATTGTTATCTGGGCGGGAATTAGTTTTGCCTTATTGCTGGTGGCTGGCGCGCTGGCGCATCTTAGCCCCTTGTTTTATGGCGGGATGGCGATTGCGTTCGTTTATATGGCGTGGATATTAAAAAACTGGCGCATGGATGATCGTGCGAGTAGCCTTGCCGCATTCAAGGCCAACACTACCTTTGGCTGGATCGTATTAGCAGCGATGGTTTTAGGACGGGTAATCGTATGACAGCAATAAAAACCAAACGCGTGAAAAAGGTTGAGGATTGGCCAAGCTATATCACCCAGAATAGCGAGTTCATCATCACCAATACGCAGTTGAAAAATCCGCCGCTGCTTCCCGAGATTAAGTTGCATTTAAGTGACGTGTTCAATGCGCTGTGGCGCGTAACCGAAGAACGCTTTGAAGCCAAAAATATCCCGCCGCCCTTCTGGTCGTTTGCATGGCCCGGCGGGCAGGCGCTTGCGCGGTATGTTCTGGATAATGCAGAAATCGTTCGCGGCAAGCGGGTGTTTGATTTTGCATCAGGGTCGGGCCTGTGCGCGATTGCCGCGAAAATGGCGGGTGCGGCATCGGTGGTTGCGAATGATGTGGACCCTTTATCCATCGTGGCAGTGGGGATGAACGCGGCAGCGAATAATGTGAGCGTGGATGTCTTGCACGATAATAAAATCAACCGCGATTTACCCGATATTGATGTGATTTTGGCGGGTGATTTTTGTTATGAATGGCCGATGGCCGGTTATGCGATTGAATGGCTGCGCGCGCAAATAAAGCAGGGTAAAACGGTATTGTTGGCTGATCCCGGGCGTAATTATCTGCCCAAAGAGGGATTGGAAAAGCTGGCGGAATATGATGTGGCAACGCCGTTAGAGGTTGAAGATAGCGAGATCAAACACACGACTATCTATAAGCTTCTGGCACCCGAAGAAGAGTAGTATCGTTTTTTACGCTCGCATAAGCCCGCGGTTTGGCAGTCGCCAAACTTAAAAAAAACCACGCGGCTTGCGATCCGCGTGGTTTGTAGGGAACAAACTGGTATAACAAGAAAATCGGTATTTAAGCTTGCGCAGTACCCGTTGTGGTGGTCTTGCGGCGATAGTCTTGCAGACGGGTAACGCGCAATGCACGTGAACCGCCACGTTCGGATAATTTCATCCATGAACGAATTTCTTCTTCCGATAGTGAATAGCGTGCGCATACTTCAGCCAAGGTGATGTGGCCCTTGCGGACTGCGTCAACCACGATGGCTTTGCGGCTGATAACCCAGCGCTTGGTATCGGGTGGTGGCAAATGCGATAAATCAACATTACCGCGTGCCTTGAATTCCGGATTTTGAGTTGCGCCAGCATTGGCGTTATTCATTGTCATAGTCGTACCCCTTTTGTGACTTAAAAAATAATTTTCTTGTTATCCGGACAGCATAACTGCGCCGTATTAAAAAAAACTGAATTAAATCATTGAAATCATTGGCATTTTAGATAAATACAGGCGATTTTTTACACAAATTGAACAGAAAATTCATACCTGGTTAATGCGCGAATAACCTTAACAATATCAGTTGGTTAAGGCGGTTTCACGCTTTCTTTGTGATTTTTCCATAGAATGAAGCGAGGTGCACCAGCTCATGCGTTGAGTGGTTAGTGGTTCGAAGATGAACGCTTTATGAAGCAACCGATAAAAAATTATGAAATATTTTGGGGCGTCAAATCACAATATTCCCGAAGCTGCGAGAAAAATTTTAGCGGCGATGAATTATTTTGACCTGAATTTGGTTACAGCCTCTGCTCCGACGACTCAGGGAACATCGAAACGTCCAAGCGAACGCTTCTCCACTTATCAATGCAATGATGCGATGATTAGCATCGCATCATCAGCCAAGGATAAGCCAGTTACGGTGACGATTGCCAAAACGCATGAGAACGGTATTTCCGAAGATATCCTGTTCCATTTTGATCCGGTTAAAAAAATGCTGCTCACCGCGCGCCAAACGGAAGATCCGTTAGGGGAGGGGCTGTGAGTATTATCACTGAAGTGAAGCTGACCCAGTTATCGAGCCTTGGCACGAAGCGCGAATGGCACGGTGCGGAAGCGTTGAAATGTGCAGGCGCCCCGTTACCTGCCGGTATGATTTCACCCACTACCCGCATGCTTGCGGATATTCATCGTAATGTGCTTTTAGCATTACGTGACGAGCTTTCAGGCCACACCCCGGAAATGAACAGGTAGTCAGACGGACCGGTCAAGTAATCCTGTCTTGACCAAAACAACAAGAGTCCGGCAAGGTTTAGGGGCAATAACGCTCCTAATTTCTGTTCCTTCGACCGAGACCCTTCATGGCCAAGATACACCTATTCCAGCGGATAATCGCTGCAAGCTTTGCATGTTTTATGGTGCTTGGCGCACCACCTGCGCATGCCGGATGGCCATCATGGGAAGATGTGCTCGAAAAAATTAGTCCGTTATTGGGGCTGGATAATGACCAACGCGAAGCTACCATTTTCGCAATCAAGCATCCGGTATGTGCCAGCACCATTGTAGCCTATACGCTGGAGCAGGATTATTCGCTGGTTGGATTTATTGGCGCGTTGAAAGTTACCAAACTGCAAAGCATCCCCAAGCTGTTGCCCATCAACGGCGGGAATTGCAAAAGCTATCAGCCCATCCAGCAGGCTTATCAGTTTATCGACCGCAAGGGCGATGAATATCTGGGCAAGAGCAAAGCGGATTTTCTGCGCAACTTGCTGGCTGACCAGATCAGTGAGGGTAAAAGTGCGGTAGATTCCGAAATCTCCGCCATTCCTTATCTGGGGCCAATTCTGACGAATTGGGATTGCGAATGCGATGCCGCGTTTGACAGTAACTTCCCGTCTGAAAAACTGGTTGATCAGATTGTAGGAACAACCATTTCCATCTTGAAGTCGATTAAGGATGGAAATTACGGCGCGGCCCTTGAAACCATGATTACCACCATGGGGCCCAAAGTGGCCTGCAAGCTGGCTGAAGAATATTCCGGCATTGGTTCCATTCCCATCGTGAGTGATGTGGCGGCTGCTGCATGCGAAAGCGTTGCCGGTAAGGTTGTGGGATTTGTAGTTTCAGCGGGCGGCGCACTGGCGGAAGGTTTGGGATTGATTGGCGGCGATCACATTCCGTTCGAACAATATTATGCGCAGATGTTTGTGCCCGAATTGGGTAAGGATGGCTATAAGGATTTAGCCAATACGCTTTACCAAAAATGCTATGATTATTTTGAGCCTACCAATTTGTCGGCAAGCAATTCCAAAAAAGTATGTGCGATATTGCGTGACCGCTACATCGTGCAATCCATGGGCAAATTGCAATGGGCCGAATTCCAGGTGGAACGCGGCGATTATTACAAAAAGAACGTGAAGCCCAAAGCCGAAGGCGCGGCGTTGATTGGCGATGCGGAGTTCAAGAAAGTCAAGGAAGAGGTGCGCGCAACCTGTAAGCAGTATTTCGTGCAGCGTTATCCGCAAGCGAATATCTTTGCTGCGGCGTTCAATGATGTGCCGATTGAAACCGTCTGCGATGATTTTGTGAGTTATAGCCCATCTAGCTATCATCCATGGGATATGGATAAGGCGCGCAATACCATTCAGAAAAACCTGACCTATGCGATGACCGGAAAAACCGGCGGGCTGTGCAGCACGGATTCCGCCATGCGTAACCTGATTAAATGTCAGGATGGCCAAGGGTTAGATGTATGTACAAAGGCATACCCCAAAGCTTGCGTATCCAGCACGCTGGAATTGGGCGGAAATGAAATTCCATGTTGTAAGGGCGGCGAAAAACCCAGCCAGGGCGAGCAAATGGCGATGGAGTTTGCAGCCAAGGTTGCCAAGGAAAGTGGTGGACCGTTCTGTACCACCACGCCTAATGATCCGTTGAAAGTTGTGTGCACGCTGAAGCAAACCTATGAGGCATGCCAGAATCATTTCAGCTGGATGAACCAGCGCGTATGCGACCCCAAGGCGGTTGATGATTTGGGCCGTGCCACCACCGTATGCTGTTCATTCAATCCGGATGGGCTGGACAGTGTGGAAGGTGTTGCGGTCGTCAAGAAATTTGTGGAAACGCATGGCGGCGAACCTGCGCAGGCATGTTCGGTTGGCGGCTATTCGGTGGACAATCTGTTGACCTATGACCCGCGCATTATTTCATGCGGCAGCGAAGCCAATCGCACCACGTGTAAAAACACCTTCGGACAGGAAAAATGCAAAATCGGCGCTGGAGGGTTAGTCGAAAAACCATGTTGTGTGGCGGCAGTATTTGGCGGCGGCAGCGCATATGTAGATACGTATGACCCATCGCAGCGTACACCTGAAGAACTGGCAGCGGCAAAGAAGCTGGTGGATGATTCAAACGGTAATTGCACTTTTGGTACTGCGTTTGACGGCAAGCCGGATTTGTTCCGCGTGGTATGCAAAACGCCCGCCGCGCTCAAGGCGTGCGTGAAAGCTGCGGGTAAAGGCACGGATGCGCGCGCCAAGTGCCATTTGACCAAGAGCGGATATGTGCAAAGCCCATGCTGTGCACCTGATACATCATTGTATTATTCCGATTACAGCAAAATCAAAGAACAGGAGCGCAAGCTGATTGAAAAAGGTATTGGCAAAAACGGCGCAACCAAAGCAAAGGACATCAAGCCTTGGGTTGGCGGCATGTCGAAAAACGGGCTGGATACAGACCCGTTAGATACCAAAAAGAATAAGCGCGAGGGTGAAGCCCATGCCGATGATCTGACCAAGGCCGCAGCGAAGGGAAATCTGAAAGACAAGCTGGGCAATGGCAAAAATCTGGATAACGCACTGAATGCCGCAAAACCCAAACGCGCTGGCGGTGACAAGCGCGCAGTGGGTGATAAGGATAATGTGCTGGTCGATATCCGCTTGATGAAGGTAAAACCCTTAAGCGGTGTGTCGCCTTTCACCATTGGCGATGTAAAAAACAAAATCGACCCTGCGGCAAATGAAAATGCGGATGCAGGTAATGGAAAACCTGCGCCTAAAGGTCTTGGCAATGATGGAATTGCGCCAACCGCCCCTGCTGCGCCCATTGCGCCACGTAGTTTGCGCAGTACATCCGGCCCGGCATCAGGCGGTTCTGCACCATTTTGTTCCGGAAAGGCGGATGGAAATTATTGCTCCGATGCCAATACACTCACCACCTGTTATCATGATGCGGCGATGAATGTAGCGCCGTGCCCATCAGGGTGTGATGCTGCGGCGCGTGCATGCAATCCGTATAAGCCTTAATAAAAACTTAGCGCATGGGTGCTTTTGAGGTTTACTTTTGAGTATGATGGGGCAGGTTGTGGTTTTCATGACGACTTGCCCCATTATTATCAGGCTTAGCGCAATCATTTCTTGTAAAAAAACCGCCATTTTGTTACCCAAAATAATCAAATTGTGTAGAGGCATCCCCCTTTAATGACCCGCAGTTTTATCATTCCATGCATAAGTGTTGCGCTGCTGGCATTGCCTGCGCATGCTGTGCCGTTCAAGCAATTTGAAGGCGTTGCAACCTATTCGATTACGCAAGCGCCTAGTCAAGTGCAGGCGCCCAAGCCTGTGCCAGCGGTACCGGAAGTAAAATCCGTTTCAAAATCCGCACCTACACTGCAAACCATAAAAATCGATGGCCGCAATCAGGAACTGGTCGATATTAAATTGCTCAAGCAACGCCCAGCAGGTGCGGGCGGAATTCTCCCCTTCCGCGTCAGTGATGTGCGTAACCAGATTGACCCCGAAACCCGTTCGGTTACGACAACATCTTCGTCTGCAACAACAGCTCTTGTGACCTGTCCTGATGGTACGCGTTTTCCGGCGGCATTTGCATTTGCGCCATCGGTGGATCTGGTGTTCCCGGCGTCGGGTAATGGCGCATGTTCGATGGCGGCAGGACCTTCCGCGCTGAACGGTGTATTACAGGTGGATAGCTTTACCACTGTAAGTGCAGCCGTGACCGGATTGAATGGTTGGGTTGCAAATATCACAACGCTTATCCCCGGACTTGGCGGCGGGCTTGCAACGCCGAATGTACAGATTTCAAAGGGCGGCGTGACCTATCGCATGACACTGACGGTACAAACCAACGGGGCAGGCGGTGGCAGCGTGATCATCAGTAGTTTTGTAAAACTGTAACGGGAGAGTGCATATGAAAAAAATTATTCTGATGCTGGTTGCCGGATTGATGCTGGTGGCATCGCCCGTGGATGCACGTGAATTCCGTGAAAAACGCGCCATCAAAACCCCGTTTGAAAATGACAGCGTGTTACAGGCCGATGACAAGAGCGGCGGTCCTGTCGGCGCGCCAACCGTATCACTTGATCAGGAATTCATCCGCAAGGCGATTGAAAAGCTGATGGCGAATTGGGGCACGGGGGATATTGAAAACTATCTGGGCGAGCGTTTTCCAAACCGTAGTGAATTGATCAGCGCGCTGAATAACCATGTGCCATTTGATGCGCGCATCGAGGTTAAAAGCATCCGCGCCATCAAGGTGATTGGCCAGAAAACCAAGCAGGGCGATGATGGTAGGCCGCTATTGGTCAGCGTTGTGTCCGCCGAAGTTGAGACCGATGTGCATTACCAGGATGCGCGTATCGGCAATACCCGCCTTCGCGGGTCGGGCGAATATCTGTTTGAATTGACGACGCGCCAGAAGAGCTAGCACCATAAATGACTAAACGCTTCCTTTTCACATCATGCGCACTGGCCGGCTTACTGCTGGCTGCGCCAGCATTTGCAGAAGAAAGCGCCCAAGGAAATGCTGTGTCATTCGACCCGCTTTCGGGCTGGCTGATTGAAGGTGATGCGTCAGTGGATGTTTCGAATTACCAGTATTCGGGCGCGCTGGCGGGTAGTCCGTATCAGAATACAGGCAACCAGATTTACGGCGAAACCAACGCGCAGTTTTCAAAAGAAATTTCCCCTTACCAATCCATCAAGGGCCGCTTTAACGGACTTTATAACCGCAGCGACTATCGCAGCCAGTACCGCAATGGAAGCGTGGAGCAATTTTCAACCACATGGGAAAACGGCGAAAGCGCAGTGCCGTATGTGGTTGATGCCGGTGATTTTTATGCCAGCTTCTCGCCGCGTTCCATGCAGTTACCGTTAAAAGGCGCAAATATTGAATTGCAGCCAAGCAGTTCCGGTGCGTGGTCGCATTCTGTTAACGCCATGGCGGGGTTTGACCAGAGCATTTACCGTCAGGTCAATTTTGATAAAAGTTTTTTCACCGGTGCATCGTACCTTGCTGAAAACGATGCCTATGGCTCGTTCATTATCAATCATGTTTATAACTACAAGAAACCCGATAGCGCGGTTTCATCGCTGGACTTACAACAAAATGTAACGTCGCTGGGCGCATCAACCGATATGAACCTGTTGGGGCAAAGCCTGAGCTTTGAAAATGAAGTTGGTATATTGAATGGCGATTTACCCGGCGCGGTGGTCACATCACCCAAAACCAATCAGACGGATGTGGGATTGTTCACGCGTCTGGAGGGGCACAGCAAAATCCCGCTGACCTATAGTGTTTTGTTTGAACGCTATGGCACGAATTATCAGCCTGCGGGGGGTAGTGTGCAGTCTAACCAAAGCCATCTTGAAACACAGATTGGCTGGAAGTTTGATGGCGGGCTTCGCTTAACGGGCCGCCAGAACCGCACGGAATCCGCGCTGGAGACGGCAAACCCGTTAACTGAAAATACTTACGGTGTGCGTTTAACGGGGCCGCTGCTTGGCACACTGGTTGATGGGCTGACGGGGTCGGTTGATGCATCATCCACGCATTTGCGCAATGAAAGCGTAACCACGCATTCGCAAACCTATACAACCGGATTGAATGTAACGAAAACGATTACCGATGATGTATCAGGCCGGTATGGCTTTCGTTACCGCAAGCTGCATAACAATATTACCGCTGCGATAACCGAGGCGCATGATCATTCCCTGGGCGCGGATTGGCGATGGACCTTTGGTGAATTATCAGGAACCTTAAGTCCTGGTATGGTGATTACCGAAAGCACAACCGGCGCGCGCCATTCATTGCAATATGGCCCGCAGATTTCGGCGAATGCAAATTATTATGGCCATTCATTCAATGTGAATTACCAGAATAACAACACAGAAGAATATGTGCCGCCCAGCAACCATATTTTCAGTGAAACCGCATCGGGCCGTTATAGCTATACCACCGGTATTCATACCGTTTCGCTATCGGGCGATTATTTCCAGCGCTATCCTGACGCAGCCCAAGACACCCACGCATGGCGTGTAGGCATGAATTATACGGTGCATTTCAGCAATGCGCCGGATGCAACTGTGGCTGTGCCGGTTGAAGGCAAGGCAGCAACCGAGGCGCTGGAAGTATCCAGCGATGAATTGCTGCGCAAGCCGGAATTGGGCATGACGCAAACCGCGCTGCTTGAAAAGTTGAAAAAAGAAAATCTTAGCGCGAATGTATCAAATGGCATGATTGTGGTCAGCGATGATGTGTTCACGCGTCTTTCAACCCCGCAACGCGTGGTGTATGAAACAAAGAACGGCAAGCTGGTTCGCCATGGTGTGGTGTTTGAAAACACCAGCGATAGTTCATCGGCACTGGAGCGTGATTATAAAAATATCCTGAGCGAGCTGGTGCGCATTTACGGCCGACCCACGACCAATGTAGTGGAAGGCACGTTTACCGAAACACTTTCGGCTGATCTGGCATCGGGTGTTGTTCGCCGCGTGCATGAATGGCAATTATCTGACCGTACGCTGCGCTTTGGATTACCGCGCCATATGAATAATAATTTGCGTCTTGAACTGGTTGGCGCAGCAACCCAGCCCGGCATCAATAATGCTGTGTGGGGATTTGACAGAGTGGAATAAAGCACGCAGTACGCGGCGTAACAGATTAGTGCCCCAAGAACATTTGATAGACCGGGTTGTTGGTTTCTTCTTCATAGGGATAACCCAATTTGTTCAATTGCGCGATGAAATGCTGGCGGTCTTGGTGCGGAATTTCAACACCGACCAGCACGCGGCCATAATCCGCACCGTGATTGCGGTAATGGAACAGTGTAATGTTCCAGCTGGCTTCCATGCTATCCAGAAATTTCATGAGCGCGCCGGGGCGTTCCGGAAATTCAAAACGTAGCAGCATTTCATTGTGCAGATTTGGCGCGCGCCCACCGACCATGTAGCGGATGTGCAGCTTCGCGGTTTCATCCGCGCTCATGTCAATTGCCTTATATCCGGCTTTGGCAAGTTCGGTGATGATTTTTTCTTTTTCGGTGTGCGCATGATCCATGCGCAGGCCCACAAAGACATGCGCATCATGCCCAGCCGCATAGCGGTAGTTGAACTCGGTCACGATGCGCGGCCCCAGCAATTGCACAAAGCGGCGATAGCTGCCGGGTTCTTCGGGAATCGTAACGCCAAGCAAAATTTCGCGGTCTTCGCCGATATCGGCGCGTTCTGCCACATGGCGCAGGCGGTCAAAGTTCATATTTGCGCCGCTGTTGATGGCGATGAGCGCGCCTTTGCGCTGCGGATGCTGTTCAACGTAGGTTTTAAGTCCGGCCAATGCGAGCGCGCCCGCTGCTTCGGACAGCACGCGTGTATCCTCGAAAATATCCTTGATGGCAGCGCACATTTCATCGGTATTGGCGGTAAGCACATCATCCAGCAATTCACGGCAAATGCGGAAGGTTTCTTCGCCGACCTGACGCACCGCAACACCGTCTGCGAATAAACCGACACGGCTTAGGGTAACGCGTTCGCCTGCATCAATTGCAGCTTTCATGGATGCGGCATCAACCGGTTCAACGCCGATGACTTTTACATGCGGCTGAAAATGTTTGATGTACGCCGCAACACCCGCAGCCAGACCGCCGCCACCAATGGGGACAAACACCGCTTCAATCGGGCCCTGATATTGTTGCAGGATTTCCATGCCAATCGTGCCCTGGCCTGCAATTACATCTTCATCATCGTAGGGGTGAATAAAGGTGAGTTGATGCTTTTTTTCCAAATCGCGCGCGTGCAAATAAGCTTCATCAAAGGTATCACCATGCAATACTACATCACCGCCAAAATACCTAACGGCATCGATTTTAATTGGCGGGGTGGTGATGGGCATAACAATCATCGCCTTGATGCCAAGGCGCTGCGCGGATAATGCGACGCCCTGCGCATGATTGCCTGCGGATGCGCAGATGACGCCGGAATTTCGCGCAGATTGCGATAATTGCACAATGCGGTTATAGGCGCCGCGCAATTTAAACGAGAACACAGGTTGCAGATCTTCGCGTTTGAGCAACACATCGGCGTTAAGACGCCGGCTAAGGCGCGGCATTTCATCCAGTGACGTTTTTAATGCAATATCATAAACCTGCGCGGCAGTAATTTTTTTTATGTAGTCAGTCATCGTTTCTTGAATCCGGTTTGTGCTGCTGACTATCGCTGTTTCATGTGCTGATGCCAAGTGGATATGAAAAGCCACTATTTGATGGCGGTTTTACGAAGGTATGGTGCGCGTTAACTGCCTATGTGATGTGGTGGTTTTACACAAAAAAGGCCACAACCCCATCCGCGTAGCGCGTAACGGGATTGTGGCCTGATAGTTGGCCTGATATTCGGCTTGCTTAGGCGGCCTGCGCCATTCCTTCAACAGCAAAGCTTACATCGATATTGCCGCGCGTTGCATGGCTGTAAGGGCAGATGGTTTCGTGCGCTTCATTCACCAGTTGCTGTGCATCTGCTTGGGAAAGGTTTGGAACCTTCACGCGCATTTTTACCGCAATGCCAAACCCGCCGCCTTCGCGTGGACCAACCGATGTTTCGCAGGTAACCGTTGCGCCTGATGCGTCTTTTTTATGTTTGGTGGCAATGAAATCAAGCGCGCCGCCAAAGCATGCCGCATAACCCGCAGCAAATAAATGTTCAGGAGTTGTGGTATTTGGAAGGCCGGGGCCGCCCATTTCCTTGCGCACGGATAAATTCACGCTGACCGATCCATCGGTTGTTTCCGAGTGACCGTTGCGGCCGCCTGTTGAGTTTGCAGTAGCAGTTACGAGCGGTTTGATGGTGTATGCAGCCATGATGGTTCTCCTCTAGCGGGTTAGGTGGGATCGTTAAGCGGATCAGTCTTGTTGATGTAAGAACGGATGGAATGTTTTGATGCATCCGCCCATTCACGCCCAAGAATAATACCGCGCAGCATGTTTTCTGCATAGGCAATTCTGCCAATCATTGCTTTGTCTGCTTGTGAGATGGGTATATTACCAATCGTATAAGTGCTCACAATGATGCTTGTGCTGGCTAAGAATTCTGCATCATCCAGTAACTGGACTAGCTGCTGGTTAAACAGACCACGCTGCGCACCCTTCATCATTCGTGCATCGATGTAGGTGTTGATCTCAAGTTCAAGTGCAGGGAAAAAAGTTGGCTTGATTTCAGAAATCACACATCGCTCCGGCAACGCGGCTTGTAAAAATGGCCGTGATGCAGGCGATGATGGCGTAATACCAGGTAGGCCAGGAAGCGCTGGTTTCATCGGCGCACCAAGGCCGGGCAAAGCTTTTTTTCCTGCGGGTGCCGCCAGCGGCGCATCTTTTATCCAGCGGATGAATTCACCATAGGTGTAGTTAAAATCATCGGTTGCGCACGGTTTGCCGTAACACAAAAACATGCCTTGTGGCTGTGGCAGGAAAACCGGATACATGCCTTCGTGTTTGGGAGCTTTGGCAATCAATGGTAATTGATGCGCAAGAAGCGTTCCTGCCAACGCGGTAAAAATGATCGGATCGCTATTGAGATCCAGCAACGTACCGGACCGTTGCAGCAAGCGCTCGCGTATATGCTTGAATTGCATGCGTACCGGAAAACGCCGCATGCTCAGTGCGCCGAATTTATGCTGCATATCGGAGCGGATGCAAACCAGATAAACCCATTCACGGGTATCATTCGCGTTATCGCTAGCGCCGCCGCGCGTATCATCGCGTACAAAGAAGAAATTGGAGGATGAAAAACCCCATTCCTCTACTTTTTTCGGATGATTGCCCAGCGCATCGGACGTATCGCTGGATCCCTGACCGACAAAGCCCTTCAGTCTGTTCAGTTCGACAATCGCTTCTTCTGCTGTGCGGAACGAGCGTTTGTCGTGCCCACCGTTTTTAAGACGCTGGTGAACCTTGGCGAGTTTTAAAAATGCGCTGCTGTTACGCAGTTCTGACAGGGTTGGTAATTCACTATAAATAGACATATATGCCGGTGATTTATGGTTTTAAAAATATGCTGCTAATCTGCACTAGTTCTTCCATATCCACAACAAGGTTTGGGATATGAAATATACGCATGGCCTTTAAATTGGGCTTTCAGTATATATATTAAGGTCTTTAAGCTGCTTCCTTGGAAAGCCTTTCATGCCCGATTTTATGCCTGACCCCAGTGTTAATGCGAATGCGATTGTCATTTCTGCCCTTAGTAAAAGTTATGATAATGGATTTAAAGCGCTTGCCGACATCAATCTTGAAATTAAACGCGGTGAAATTTTTGCATTGCTTGGTCCCAATGGTGCGGGCAAGACAACGCTGATTAATGCGGTATGCGGTATTGTGCAGCCCAGCAGCGGAAGTATTACGGTCTGCGGGCATGACACTATTCGTAATTACCGCGCAGCGCGCATCGCAATCGGGCTGGTGCCGCAGGAACTGACCACCGATGCGTTTGAATCCGTATGGAACACCGTAAGTTTCAGCCGCGGATTATTCGGCAAACCAAAAAATCCCGATATCATCGAAAAAACGCTGAAAGACTTATCGCTGTGGGATAAAAAAGATGAACAAATCCGCAAGCTGTCGGGCGGAATGAAGCGCCGCGTGATGATTGCCAAGGCGTTATCGCATGAACCGGAGGTTCTGTTTCTTGATGAGCCAACGGCAGGCGTTGATGTTGAGCTGCGTAAATCGATGTGGGCGCAGGTGCGCAGCTTACGTGAAACCGGCGTGACGGTGATTTTGACAACACATTATATTGAAGAAGCCGAAGAAATGGCCGACCGGATTGGCGTGATCAACAAAGGCAAGCTGATATTAACCGAAGCAAAAGAAGTGCTGATGCAAAAAATGGGCAAGCGCCAGATGGTGTTCACGCTGCGCGATGCGATCCAAACCATTCCTGCCGGGCTGTCAGGCTATGACATGGCGCTTGCTGAAAATGGCGCCAAGCTGATTTACACGTATAATTCCCACCATGTGACGCATGACGTTTCCGATATGATGGAGGTGTTGCGGGCAAATAATATCCGCCCCAAGGAAATTGACAGCCGCCAAAGCAGCCTTGAAGAAATCTTTATCCAATTGGTAGGTGTTTAATGAATACACGTGGCATTGCAGCGATCTATAATTTCGAAATGAGCCGTACCTGGCGCACGATTGGGCAAAGTATTGCATCGCCGGTGATTTCAACCGTTTTATATTTTATTGTGTTTGGCGCGGCAATCGGTTCGCGTATTCAGTCGATAAATGATATTCCGTATGGCGCATTTATTGTGCCGGGCCTCGTCATGTTGACCATTTTGGGGCAAAGCATTTCCAATGCTTCGTTTGGCATTTATTTTCCAAGGTTTACAGGCACGATTTATGAAATTCTTTCTGCGCCGTTATCTTATGTTGAAATCATCATCGGGTATGTTGGCGCGGCCGCCAGTAAATCGGTGCTTATTGGTTCGATTGTGCTGATTACCGCCGCGTTTTTTGTGCCGATGCGCATCATGCATCCGTTCTGGATGCTGTTTTTTCTGGTGATGACCAGCGTGACCTTCAGTTTGATGGGCTTTATTATCGGCATCTGGGCGGACGGGTTTGAAAAATTACAACTTATACCCTTACTTATCGTTACGCCGCTGACCTTTCTTGGCGGCAGCTTTTATTCGGTGAACATGTTGCCGGAATTCTGGCGCGGTGTGTCCATGCTGAACCCGGTTGTGTATCTGGTTAGCGGGTTTCGCTGGAGTTTTTACGAGCATGGCGATGTCAGCCTTGCCACCAGCGTCATCATGATTACCGCTTTCACAACCATTTCAATTGCGATTATCGCATGGATGTTTAGAACCGGTTATCGCTTGCGCAAATAGGCAACAAGGCTACATGATGTCGATAATTATTTATCATAACCCCGCCTGTGGAACGTCACGAAATACGTTGGCGATGATCCGCCAATCGGGCGTGGAACCTGAAGTTATCGAATATCTGAAAAATCCGCCACCGCGCGAACGGCTGGTGGAACTGATTAAGGCGATGGGTATCACGGCGCGCGAATTGCTGCGCGAAAAAGGAACGCCTTATCACGAACTGCAATTGGCTGATCCGAAATGGACTGAACATCAACTCATCGATTTCATGGTGGCGCATCCTATCTTGATGAACCGTCCCATTGTCGTGACGGAAAAAGGCGCGCGGCTATGCCGACCTTCTGAAACAGTGCTGGAACTTTTACCCAACCCCCATATCGGCACATTCACCAAGGAAGATGGCGAGGTTGTGGTGTTTCAGAAAAAACCATGAAGATCCTTCTCATCGAAGACGATAAGGCACAAAGCCAGCAGCTTGCCGAAGCATTGGAAGCAGCGGGCCACAAAGTGAGCTGTGCCGATGATGGTGTGGCCGGCTTAAAGTCAGCCAAATCCAATACGCATGATGTGCTGGTCATTGACCGCATGTTGCCGAAAATGGATGGGTTGGAAATTATTGCGGCGCTCCGTGCGAACGGACAAACCACGCCGATATTGATCCTGAGCGCATTGGGTGAGGTGGATGACCGTGTGAAAGGGCTGCGCAGCGGCGGGGATGATTATCTGGTTAAGCCGGTTGCGATTGAAGAGCTGCTGGCACGGCTGGAAATTCTGGCGCGGCGCGCAAGTGCCAATGCGGGCGAAACGCGCATTGTCATCGGTGATCTGGTGATCGATCTTTTGGCGCGCAAAGTCACGCGCGGCGGAAAGATTATCGGCTTGCAGGGACGTGAATTCCGGCTGTTGGAATATCTGGCCCGTAATCGCGGGCAGACCGTTACGCGCGCGATGCTGCTGGAAGCGGTATGGGATTATATGTTTGATCCGCAGACCAATGTGATTGACGTGCATATCAGCCGATTGCGCAGCAAAATCGATAAAGGGTTTGACGTGCAGCTGTTAAAAACCATTCGCGGCGCGGGGTATGTACTTGATGAAACGTAGGGGATATTTTACCAGCTCCAGCTTTGTCATGGCATCGTTGTTCTTGATGCTGCTCGCGCTTGCTGCCGCATTTGTGATTTATGCCCTAGGCGTGCATTCGCCAATTGAAGATCCGTTATTCTTCTGGCTGGGCGGCGCGGCGCTGGCGGCGATGGTGATTATTGTTGTTATAAGCTTTTACATCAGCCTCTTTGTGGTGGGGCGCGTGAACCAGATTGCTGAAACCGCGCGGCAGATTATCGAGACGGGTGATTTGACGCGCCGCATCGAGGTAGAAAACCGCTGGGACGATTTAAGCGATCTCGCGCAATTGCTGAACAGCTTTTTGTCGCGCATGGAGCAATTAATCCAGAATGTGCGCGATGTTTCCGACAATATCGCGCATGATTTAAGAACACCGTTGTCACGGTTGCGCGGCCAGTTGCAAAAAATGGCGGATGCGAGCGATCATGCTGGCGTGGACATCGCGTTGCAGGAAACGGACCGCATTCTTTCAACCTTTCAGGCATTGCTGCGTATTGCCAATATCGAAAAGGGCATGCACCAGCAGGCCTTCAAGCCGGTCGCACTGCATACAATTTTATATGATGTGTTGGAATTATACGCGCCCATTGCCGAAGAAAAAGCGATTGCCGTTTCCAGCCGCATCAGCGCGGTAGAGATGAAGGGTGACAGGGATCTGCTGTTTCAGCTTTTTGCCAATCTGGTCGATAATGCAGTAAAATTCACGCCGCAAAATGGTCGGATTACAGTAACGCTTGCCCAGCAGGATGGTGTTATCAGCGCAGCCATTGCGGATAGCGGCCCGGGTATTGCGGATGATGAAAAAATGCGCGTGTTTGACCGGTTGTATCGCGCCGATAGCAGTCGTCATACCCCCGGCAACGGGCTGGGCCTTTCGCTGGTGCGGGCGGTGGCAGACCTGCACAAAGCATCAATACGGTTGGAAGATGCCGTGCCCGGATTGGTTGTTAAGGTGACGTTCGGATAATTACCAATTTGTAATTTTACAATTCAACATAATCAGGCATTTTAGCTTCATGAACATTGCAATCATCGGAACCGGTATCTCAGGACTTGGCGCGGCGTATCTGTTGCATCCTCAGCATCAATTAACGCTCTATGAAAAAAACGATTATATCGGCGGGCATAGCCGCACGCTGGATGTTGTAACGCCGCAGGGCAAGGTTCCCGTCGATACCGGATTTATTGTATTCAACAAACGCAATTACCCCAACCTGCTGGGATTGTTTAGCCATGCCGGCGTTCCGTATGAACCCAGCGATATGTCGTTTGCAGCGAGCATTGATGATGGTTGGCTGGAATACGGAACCAAGGATTTAAAAAGTATTTTTGCGCAGTGCCGGAATATTTTGCGCCCGCAATTCTGGAAAATGGTTAGCGATGTGCTGCGCTTTCATAAACAGGCGCTGGCGTATCTGGATGCGGCACCTGACATCACGCTGGGGCAGTGTCTTGATGCTCTGAAGATGGGTGAGTGGTTCCGGCGTTATTTTATTTTGGCCATGGGCGGCGCGATCTGGAGCTGTCCGTTAAAGCAAATGCTGGAATTTCCGGCGCGCAGCTTTGTACGCTTTTTTCATAATCATGGCTTGCTGACCATCAATGACCAGCCGCAATGGCATACGGTAACTGGGGGTAGCCGCGAATATGTTGCCCGCATCACGGCGCCGTTCAACGACCGCATATTGCTGAATGATGGCGTGATATCGGTGAGCACGGATAGCAATGGCGTGGTTATCGAAAGCCAGAGCGGTGTGCGCCGTTTTGATCAGGTGATTTTTGCATGCCATGCCGATCAGGCCTTGGCATTATTAAAGCAGCCCACCCAAGATCAGCGCCGGTTATTATCGCGCGTGCGCTATCAGCCAAACAAGGTTGTATTGCATAGTGATACCAGTTTTATGCCAAAGAATGCCGCGTGCTGGGCAAGCTGGGTATATCTGTGCGAGGAGCGCGAAGATAATGGTCAGGCAGTTTCGTTAAGCTATTGGATGAACAATTTGCAAAATCTGCGACATGTGCCGCCGGTGATTGTCACGCTTAATCCATCGCGTATGCCGGCAGAAGATAAAATTTATAATATCCATCATTTTGAGCATCCGGTATTTGATGCTGGCGCCATGCAAACCCAAGAAGAGATAAGCCGTATTCAAGGTGTAGATAACATGTGGTTTTGCGGGGCATGGACGCGCTATGGCTTTCATGAGGACGGTCTTTCCAGCGGGGTGGAAGTGGCAAGGCAGCTTGGCGCGGTGGTGCCATGGAACTAAGCCCGCAGCTATTTATGGCCAAGGTGATGCACAAGCGGTTTTTTCCGCGCGTGAATGGGTTTACCTATAATGTCTATTACATGGTTTTGCCGTTAACCCAGCTGGATGAATGCAATCATGGTTTGATATTCGGCGTTGATCGTCCCGCCCTGTTCAGTTTTTATCGCAAAGATCATGGCGCGCGTGATGGCGGCGATTTGCGTCAATGGGCTGCGCGGCTATTTGCCCAGCATGGCGTGGATATAGCGGATAAAATTGTAAGTCTGGTTGCCATGCCGCGCATTATGGGGTTTGTGTTTAATCCGGTCAGTTTCTGGATGGTGCACCATCCAAACGGGAAGCTGTGCGCGGTTATTGCAGAAGTGAATAATACATTCGGCGAAACGCATAGCTATGTATGCTTGCCGCCAGAGGGTGATGTGATTGATCAGGACATGATTCTGCGCGGAGAAAAGCTGTTTCATGTATCGCCGTTTCTGGAACGCAGCGGGGATTATGCGTTCCGTTTCGCATCTGGCGCGCGCCAGCTTGGTATCTGGATCGATTATTTCCATGCGAATGGTGAAAAGCAGCTGGCCACATCGCTCATCGGTGATCTGCGGCCACTGACCGCTGCGGCGCTGCTTGAGGCGTTCATCACGATTCCGTTTGTGACCATCAAGACCGTATTGTTGATCCATTGGCAGGCAGTCAAACTGGTGTGGAAACGCATTCGTTATATTAACAAGCCGCCACAATTGCCTGAACAAACCAGCCGCGCTGGTTCCAAGCTTACGAATTTGTAATGTGCCATCAAGGGCTGGGCACACTATAATCATCCTGTTAATACAAGAAGGCCAACTATGCTTAACCAAACAATTACGTACGGATTTTTAAAAGCACTTGCGTTGCTGCGCTATGGCACGCTGACGGTGGTGCTGCCCAACGGCAAATCGCATGTGTTTTCAGGAAGCGAGCCGGGCGCAGTTGCGACGCTGCGTCTCTACAGTTGGGATGTTATTCCGAACATGGCGCGAAAAGGCGATATCGGCCTTGCCGAGGATTATCGCAAAGGATTGTGGGACGCCGATGATCTTTATGCGTTTATGATGGTGGGGCTCAAGAATGAAGCCGCGCTTGAACAATACATCTATGGTAATTTTCTTTCACGCGCCTTGGTGAAGTTGTCATACGTATTCCGCCGCAACACCATGCAGGGCAGCAAAAAAAATATCGAAGCACATTACGATCTCGGCAATGCGTTTTATAGTTTATGGCTGGATCCCAGCATGACGTATTCGGCAGCGCTGTTTGATGGCCATGACCAATCGCTGGAACAAGCGCAGCATAACAAATATGACCGTTTGGTTGATAGGATGTTGCCGAGCGGCGATGTGTTGGAAATCGGGTGCGGATGGGGCGGTTTTGCCGAACGCGCGGTGGCCCGCGGGGATTACCGCATCAAGGGACTGACGCTTTCCCACGAACAAAAGCATTATGCCGATACACGGTTGAAGGATAAGCCGGTGCAGATCGCGCTTCAGGACTACCGTCACGAAAAACAGCAGTACGACAACATTGTATCCATCGAAATGTTCGAGGCGGTTGGTGAAGAATACTGGGGCGATTATTTCAAGAAGTTGGGCGAAGGGTTGCGCCGTCAAGGACGCGCACTGGTTCAGACCATTCTTATTCAGGAGAAATATTTCGAAAGTTACCGCAAGGGCGGCGATTTTATCCGCACCTATATTTTTCCGGGCGGTATGTTGCCAAGCGCAGAGCGTTTTGCAGCCGAGGCGCAAAAAGTGGGATTACGCATCGCCGATCAGTTCCATTTCGGCACGCATTACGCGCAAACACTGAGACGTTGGCTTGCCAATTTCGATACCAAGATCGCGGAGGTGCGTGCGCTTGGGTTTGACGATGCATTCATCCGGTTGTGGCGGCTTTATCTGGCCGCTTGTGCCGCATCATTCGATGTGGGGCGCACCGATGTGATGCAGGTGGAGTTGCGCCATGCGACCTGATGCGGTGGGCCAGTTTCTAATCTGGTATGGGATGGGCATGTTTGGCTCGTCCATCGCTGCGACGCTATTTTATTTTTATGTGCGCGACATTATCCATTCCGAGCCGATGCTGGTGATATTCCTGTTGCTTTACATTGCATCTGGCGCAACCGGAATGCTGGTGTGGAATAAAATCGCGTCCTATGTCGGGCTGCTGCGTACGTGGCGGCTGGCGATGGTCTATAGTATTCTGACGTTCAGCGCCGCTGCCTTTTTAAAGTCAGGCGATGATATGGCGTTTGCCGCACTGTGCGTTATCTCGGGATTTGCCAGCGGCGCCGACTTTTTTATGCCGATTGATATCATGAAACAAATGAACCAATCCGTGGATGATGAACCGCAGCGCCGCCGAAACTGGGCGATGATGGCGGCTGTGGGCAAAGGGGCGGCAATGCTTGGCTGTTTGCCATTATTGTTTATCGGCGTATGGCAGGAGATGACCAGCGATGAACAGCATGTGGCGTTAATTGTTGCCTATGTGGCGCTTCCTTGCCTTATCAAGATGGTGGCTGTTGGCGGATGGTCCCGCTGGATAAGTAAAAATGGAGGAGCGTATGAAAAAATTTCTGTGCGTAGTGATGCTTATGCTGCTTAGTGCGTGCGCGTCACAAAAACTGGAAGATTATGCAGGGGTAGAGCCCAAAGCCGATCTTAAATCGTATTTCACCGGCACGATCAAGGCGTGGGGGCTTATTCAGGATTTCAGCGGCAAGGTGGTTAGCCGGTTTGATGTCACCATGCACGGATCATGGAAAGGTGATGTCGGCACATTAAAAGAAGATTTCACGTATTATGACGGAACCAAACAGCAGCGCATCTGGACCATCACCCGCACCGCCGATGGAACCTATGAAGGCACTGCATCGGATATTATCGGTAAGGCGGAAGGCGCAACCAAAGGCAATGCCGTGCGCTGGAGTTACGATATGAATGTACCGATTGATGGTAAGACGTTCCGCATTACGTTTGATGACTGGATGTGGCGCATGAATGACGGCGTGATGATCAACCGTTCGTATCTGAAAAAATTCGGATTTACGGTTGCCGAGCTGACGCTGTTCATGAAAAAGGATTGATATGCGCGGTAAAAAAATCTGGCTGATTGGCGCAAGTGAAGGGATTGGCAAATGCCTTGCTGAGGCGCTGGCCAAAGAAGGCGCTATGCTTGCGGTAAGCGCGCGCCAAGCCGATAAGCTTGATGCGCTGGCGCAAACAATTTCGGCGCTGGCACTGCCAGCGGATGTGCAGAACATGTCCTCCTTGGCTAGCGCATATGAAGCGCTGCGCAGGACGTGGGGCATGCCCGACATCGTCATTTATAATGCGGGCTATTATGAACCAATGACGGCGCAGCAGTTTAATCTTGCAGAGGCCGAAAAGATGCAGGACATCAATTTCAATGGCTGCATGCGCATGTTAAGCCATGTTTTGCCGGATTTTATCAAAGGGAATAAAGGCCATCTGGTGCTGGTTGGCAGCATCGCTGCGTATCGCGGTTTGCCGGGTGCTATCGGCTATGGTGCAAGCAAAGCAGCGCTATTGCATCTTGCTGAAAATCTGGCGGTGGATCTTTATGGGTCCGGTGTCAAGGTACAGGTGGTAAGTCCGGGTTTTGTGCGCACACGCCTTACGGCAAAAAACAATTTCCATATGCCAGGCATTATCGAGCCGGAACGGGCCGCGCGTGAAATCATCAGCGGGATGAAGGGGAATGCATTTGAAATCCGTTTTCCTTTTGTGTTCCCAACCGTGTTGCGGTGGCTGTCATTCTTACCTGCAAAGCTCTATTTCGCGATTGTGCGGGATGGGCAGTCTAAACCGGTCATTGAGTCTAAGCATACATAAACGATGGTAATGATATTGAAAGAGAGAACATCATGATGAAACCAATCATAATTACTGTGTCTGTTGTTGCGATTGTGGCAGGCATCTTGTCATTGGCGTGGAGCATATTGGGCAGCGAAGCGGAGCATGCGCGCTATGATGTGGTCGAGACGCAAGGGGATATCGAGATACGGTCATATCCACCGATGATTGTTGCCGAAGTGGATGCGAGCGGCCCACGAGAAGTTTCCATTAAAGAGGGCTTTAGAAGTCTGGCGGGATATATTTTCGGCGATAATCAGGCGACAGGCAAAATCGCAATGACCGCGCCCGTGATGCAACAACCCGCAAGCCCGTCTAAAGCGGAAAAAACAGCATCAGAAAAAATCGCATCAGAAAAAATTGCCATGACTGCACCTGTCATGCAGCAATCAAAAGGTTCGAACTGGACAATCACCTTCATGATGCCATCGCAGTATAAACTTGCCGATTTACCGGTTCCCAATAACAGCAAGATCCGAATGCGCGAGCAGGGCGAAAAGCGCTTTGCTGTAATCCGCTATTCTGGCCGAGCCACACCGGAGGTGATGGCAGAAAAAGAAGCGAAATTGCAGGATTACGTTAATTCGAAATCGCTCAAGCGGGTGGCGGAGCCCGTCTATGCGTTCTTTAACCCGCCTTATACGCTGCCCTTCTTGCGGCGCAATGAAATCATGATCGAAATCAAAAAATAAACATCTAACCCATGGAGCATTCATGCATTTTATTATCGCGCTGTTCGGCTTGTTCCTATCAAGCCAAGCCATTGCTGCCGAAATGACGCCCGTCGATAATGCGTATGCGTTCACCTTCACGTCTATCGAAGGAAAGCCCTTGCCGCTCTCCGCTTATGCCGGGAAAGTCATTCTGGTGGTCAACACCGCATCGCAATGCGGATTTACCCCGCAATATGAAGAGCTTCAGAAGCTGCATGAAAAGTATAAAGATAAAGGCCTTGTTGTTCTGGGTGTGCCATCCAACGATTTTGGCGGGCAAGAGCCAGGCAATGAGCGCGAGATCAAAGCATTCACCCACAATAAATTTCATGTGACATTTCCGCTAACGACCAAAACAGAAGTGACAGGTGATAAACCGCACCCGTTTTATGATTGGGCGGCGCGCCAGGAAAACTCAGGACTGCTGGGTGCGCGCCCGCGCTGGAATTTTCATAAATTCCTGATCGGCCGCAATGGGTTGTTAGTGGGCAGCTATATCTCCAGCATATCGCCCATGGGCGATACGATTACGGGTGATGTTGAAAAAGCATTGAACGAACAATAGTCATGCGTGCGATAATTTTTGGCGGAACAGGGCAAATCGGGCGCGCGCTACGTGCTGAATTGGAACGTGGGGGATGGCACGTGACGGTGCCAACGCGCAGCGTGCACAGCGCAGCCGCAGACGGGCGTATCCCGTTCAGTATGGAAGCGGGTGATCTTGAATCCGCGATGACGGATATGGATCTGGTTGTGAATTGTGTAGGAATTCTTGCGCCATCCGGCGCGGATACGTTTGACCGGATTCACCGCGATTTGCCTGAACGGATTGCACGCGCAGCAGCCAAAAAAGGCATTACGCGGGTTGTGCATATTTCGGCATTGGGCGCGGATGCAAACAGTGCGTCGGTATATGCGCGCAGCAAAGCGCAAGGCGAAGCGGCGGTACTGGCGGCATATCCCCATGCAAGCATTTTGCGGCCATCGATTGTATTTGGGCCGGATGATAGTTTTTTTAACCGCTTTGCGCAGATGGCAAAGCTTTCACCGTTTTTGCCATTGATTGGTGGCGGGGTCAGCAAATTCCAGCCGGTATATGTGAATGATGTGGTCTTGGCGGTCTGGCGTATTGTGCTGATGAAAGAAGGTTATGACCGGATTTTCAATCTGGGCGGGCCGGATATGTTTACGTTTAAGGAATTGATGCAGTTCATTTTAGAAACTACACGAAAAAAGCGCATCTTGTTGCCTTTGCCGTGGTGGATCGCCGAAATACAGGCATCGCTATTGGAACGATTGCCGGGAAAAATTCTGACCCGCGACCAGCTTAAGTTATTGCGCACCGATAATATAGTACCGCCAGCATCAATTGGTTTTGACGATCTGGGCATCGTGCCGCGACGGGTGGCAGATATTGTGCCGGGCTATCTGAAGGCATGACATGCCAAACCCGAATTTAATTCTGGTGCTTGGTGACCAATTGACGCTGGAATTGTCCAGCTTGCGGTGTGGGAATTCCGCACACGATGTGGTGTTGATGGCTGAAGTTGGCAGTGAAACACGCTATGTCAAACACCATAAGAAAAAAATCGCGTTTCTGTTTTCGGCGATGCGGCATTTTGCGCAAAGTTTGCGCGAACAAGGGTGGCGCGTCATCTACCGCAAACTGGATCAGACAGGTTCAGGCAGCAGCTTTACCGATGAAGTGAGCAAGGCTGTTCGCGAAATAAGCCCGGCGCGTCTTATTGTAACCGAACCCGGTGAATGGCGCGTGCTGCAGGAAATTGAAAGCTGGAACGCGCATTTGCCATGTGCGGTTGACGTGCTGCAAGATGACCGCTTCATCTGTTCGCGCGGCGAATTTGCGGCGTGGGCAGATGGGCGCAAGCAGTTGCGAATGGAATATTTCTACCGCGAGATGCGCCGCAAAACCGGCTTGCTGATGGACGGGGATGAGCCGGCCGGAGGACAATGGAATTACGATCATGATAACCGCAGCGCGGCAAAGCCTGATCTGTTCATGCCGCAACCGTTGCGCATTACGCCGGATGCCATCACGCAAGATGTTATGCAACTGGTGGCGCGTGATTTTTCCAGCCATTTTGGTAATCTGGAGCCGTTCTGGTTTGCCGTAACGCGGCATGATGCGCTTTGCGCGCTGGATGGCTTTATCGAAAAAGCCTTGCCGCGATTTGGTGATTATCAGGATGCGATGCTGGAAGGGCAGCGCTTTTTATATCATTCGGTGCTGTCGGTTTATATGAATGCCGGATTGTTATCGCCGATGGAAATATGCCAAAAGGTCGAACGCGCATGGCGTGAAGGACATGTGCCGCTTAATGCGGCGGAAGGTTATATCCGCCAGATTATCGGTTGGCGCGAATATATCCGCGGTATTTACTGGCTTAAAATGCCGGACTATGTGAAGCAAAATTTCTTTGCTGCCAATCGCCCCGTGCCGGATTTTTATTGGACGGCGGAAACGCGCATGGCGTGTCTGCGCGCGGCCATTACCCAGACCAAAGAAGAAGCTTATGCGCATCATATCCAGCGGCTGATGCTGACGGGGAATTTTGCATTGCTGGCGGGGGTTTTACCGCACGCCCTGCATGAATGGTATTTGATGGTATATGCCGATGCGTATGAATGGGTGGAATTGCCCAACACACTGGGCATGAGCCAGTTTGCCGATGGCGGATTGTTAGCATCAAAACCGTATGTATCGTCGGGTGCGTATATCAACCGCATGTCGGATCATTGCAAACATTGCGCGTATGATGTCAAAGATGGGGTGGGCGAAAACGCATGCCCGTTCAATTCGCTGTATTGGGCGTTTCTGGAGAAGCATCGTCCAAAACTTTCTGGTAATCCACGAATGATGCAGATGTACCGCACATGGGACAAGATGGATGCCCAGAAGCGCACGGCAACCCTTCAAAAAGCGCAAGAATTGCTGGACAACATTGATAGCCTGTAGGATGCGCTAACGCGTCAATCCCGCCGGTGGTTTGCGTGTTGAGGGCGCAGCAGTAGGCGTTCCTGTTGATGGAATTGTAGGTGGCAGTGTGGATGGAATTCGATCGCCGTCGCGGTGCAGCCTGCTGATTTCCGCAGTATCAAACGGCACGCTTGGCGTGGGTTGGATTGGCGAGCGCTTTAACCCATCCACCGCTTGTTGGCGCACCGCATCCAGCCTTCGTAATTCGGCAAACCCTTCTGATGTCAAGAATGGTGCAAGCGCCGGATTGGTCTTTGGATCAGGCAGATTGCCGTCGCCGGAGCTGATGGGGCGCCCGTCTTTATCCTCAAGCAGCCAGCGCTGGTTACCTAAATGATCGGTGGTGATGGTCAATGCACCTTCGGGGCGATGCAGTGTTTTATCCGAATGATGCAAAAAACCGTTGCCAAGCGTGGTGATGCTGACATTTGGTCTGCCGGTGCGTTGATCATGTGAAGCATATCTGATGATGTTGTTAATCGCGCCATCGGGATTGCGAACGGTGCGTGACCGATCTTCCCAGCGATTGGCGGCGCTGTTGTAAGTACTTTCGATTGATGCGGTGCGGTTGGCTTCGCGTTGTGTGGTGATGCGGCCTAAGGGTGTTCCATCGGGTCGATAGGTGAATTGATGCGCAGCGGTTATTTCACCATTGGTGAAACTGAGCGAAAAATCCCTGCGCCGGCCATTTGAATCATTGGTAAAAAAGTTCTGTTGCGTTGGAATAAAAAGACCATCAGGCGTGGGTAGCAAATTGGTAACTGAATAATTTGTGGCATTGCCGGATTGTGTGTAATAGGTAAGCAGCCCATCATCACCGCGCCGTGTTTGCACGCGCGCGCCTTTATAATCGTTAGGCAAAGGCGATCCGGGGCGCCGTTTGGGTGTTGGGTCGCTCATAAGAAATGCTTTTAAAAATGCCTTAAAAAATAATTAGGCAAATCTTAGCAATAATTGGTTTTTGTAAGTTTAATGCCAATAAATGAAGGAATTTCAGCGGGTTCATAGCTGCACAAAGGCTGCCATATAAGCAACAAGTCTGCACAATATACGGCAGGGAATGATTTTTCCTATGGGCCTCTTGCGTTTTTTTATTATTCTATGGGCCTGTCAGCGCCATCCCTTCCTGACTGAATGCAAGAGGCCCCACATGTTTTCTTTTTCTAAAAAAACCTGCCATTTTTTTGGTGCGGCGTTGGGTGCGCTTTTCGGCCTGCTGGCTTCTCCCGCATTAGCTAGTTCTGTTTTTGTGACCAACACAAACGATTCCGGGGCGGGGTCTTTGCGCCAAGCCATTTTGGATGCTAATTCGTTGGGTGGATCTGACACCATTTTTTTTAGTAGCAGCATTGATGGCGGCACCATAACGCTGCTTAGCAATTTGCCTGCACTGACTGACCTTGCCGATTTTTCAATACTTACCCCAACAAGTATTACCATTACCGGTGGTAACTTTGCCTTGGATCAGAATCTGCCGATAGGCGCAGCCGGGCTTGTTGCCTTTGATGGCGCGTTTTCATCGACCGGTAGTTTGACCATGCAATCGAATTTCCGGTTTTTACTGAACGGCATCAGCAGTTCATACGCGGGCGGGATGACCGTTTTTGACGGTGAACTGATTATTGGTGATGTCGCGCATAGCACCGCCGTTTTTGGTGATGGCACAAATACCACCACGCTGTTGGGCGGGACCCTTTCAGGGCATGGCACAGTAAATATGAATGTAACCAACAACTCCGGCACGGTTTCGCCTGGCAGCGGCACCATTGGCACTCTGGCAGTGGGCGGAAATTATGTACAAGGTTCGGGCGCAACACTTGCCATAACGGTATCGCCTACAACGGCATCCAAACTTGCGGTCGCGGGCACTGCTGCGTTGGATGGTCGTTTGGTGGTAACATTCAATCCGGGTACTTATGTTGCAAAAACATTTACAGTGCTCACTGCAGGTACTGTGACCGGTACATTTTCGAGTGTGAATTTGACAGCGCCCGCAGGGCTTGCCGTGAGTGCGCTTAACTATAACCCCACATCCGTGACATTTGATGTGCTGGCATCTGCCACACAAACAGATGTATTCAGCACGTTTGCTTTCCCAACCATTAGCGCGGCACACCAAGCGGGCGAAACTATTTTTGATCACCTTGGCGGCGTGGGTGGCGGCACGCAAAATAACCCGATGTCATTTGCATCCTTGACGCAGAAGGGCGTCGCGCTTGAAGAAAACACCCAAGGACTTAACCACCTTGTTAAAGGTTTGCCCAATGCGATGAAGCAATATGGCGGGTGGTTTAAGGCAACCGGGAATTTGGCGAGCCTTGAAAGCAGCGGGGCTGGATCAGGGTATGACAGCGAAACAGGCGGGTTTATGTTTGGCGTTGACCGCGAAGTGGAAAAAGGACTGCGCATTGGTGCTGCGGGCGGGTATGAGCACACAAGCATTACTGCCACCAACAGCGCAAGCACAGGGGGCGAAAGCAACACCGGTCGCTTCGGGTTGTATGGCAGCAAAGAATTGGACGATAACATTTCCGTGCATGCCCGCTTGGGCTATGCCCTGCACATGATTGATACAGAGCGCCTTGAAACCAATAATGGCCTTATCGGGCGCAGCAGCCATGACGGCCATGAATTTTCAAGCGGGCTACAGCTCAGCAAAAAAATTAACATGCATGGTTATACATTTACTCCCAAAGCAGGGTTAAGTTATGTGCTTCTTGCCGAAGATGGTTATACGGAAACAGGAGCAGGCATTTTTAATGCAACGGTTTCTGACAAAGACACGCACTCTCTGCGTCTTATCACTGGCCTAACAGTGGCCCGCCCCACGACCATTCGCGAATGGGATGTAACCCCCGAAGCACGCATTAAATATAGCTACGAAACACTTGATGCTATTTCAGCGACAACCGGAACTGTTCTTGGCACGGGTTTTTCAAGCAAAGGCGTTACGCCATCTTCCCATATGCTGGCTATTGGCTTTGGCACTTCCGTAAAGCTTGATGAGACGGTAGATGCGTTTGGGTCTTATGATGTCAACCTGCCAACAGGTAACACGTTTGAGCAAACATTTGCGCTTGGCGTGAAGATGAAGTTTTAAAAGCAGTAAAAGCTTTCGGTATTGCGCTGGATGGGGTTGCCGCAAGCGGCATGACCTTTATTGGCGATGAATAAATCATTTTTTCGCGTTCAATGTTTCGGATTAACAGACGTGCAATTTCTTGTGTCGTGACTGTGCAGAAATTCCTAAAAGGTTGCTGATAATTTTTGAGTTTAACTTATGCGGGATTGGGTCTGTCGATATGGATAGATTATTAAGTACTAAAAACCGTGTTGCATAAATTTTGTCAAATTTACGGCACGCGTGTTATTCGCCGAGCATGAAGTAATTTTTCAAAAAAATTATTAGTGCGTTAAAATGACAATGAACATTTTAAGAAATAATTTTTTTAAAAATGTTTTCCGGTTTTGCTTGAAATTTTAAAAAATCATGTTATGTTCAAATCATTAGCGGGCCGGGCCCCTCTGACAATAAGTAGTGAATACCCTTATTGTGATGTCGGACCGCATCGGGAGTAAGTTTTCCGGTGTTGGTTCTTGATTTATTGAAACGAACTCACGCCCTAACCCTCCTGATCAAGTTAACCTTGATGATATAGGAGGATAAAATGTCAGCTCAGTACTTCAACTCATTGCTCTTCAAATCTGCCCGCGTTCAGCAGGAGATAGACCGCGAATATCAGCGCCGCTTGCCGGACTGGATACGCTTACTCAAGCTTAAAAAACTTCGCCTTGCGATTAAAGACCGCATGCAAATGCTGTTTGACGCTGGCTCTCGTGTCGCGCTCCAGCCCATGCCGATTAGAGTGCGTATTCATAAAAACCGGCGCATGCACGCGAGCTAAACCAATCAACTTTTGAAGGAGAACAACATGGCTATCGCTAAACTAAAAAGCCGCGATATCGAGAAAAGCTATCCCGTTGAACAGTTTGTTGAGAAGTTGCGCCGTCTGGCCGATTGCCTTGAAAAAGGCGATCGGTTCGAAATTCAAATTCAAGGCGAGCGCATCTATGTACCGTCTCATGCAACCGTTAATGTGGAGCATGAGCGTGAAGGGCGTAACGAGGAGATCGAATTCCAGATTAAATGGAAAAACTAACTGCCGACTTTGATGGAAATGATACCCATGGATTCTGTGATGGAACTTCTGAACTCTGATTTTTTGGGTAAGGAAGCATGGGTATGGTTTCTGTTTATTGGCATCGTGATAACATTGCTTGTGGCTGATCTGGGTCTTTTGCATAAAGACCATCATGTGATTAACGCACAAGAGAGCCTGTGGATGAGCGCAGGCTATATCGCGATTGCGCTGTTGTTTGGCGGTTGGATATGGTGGGAAATGGGGCCGGATTCCGGCATGAATTATCTGACAGGCTTTATTGTCGAGAAAACCTTAGCCCTGGATAATATATTTGTTATCTCTCTGATTTTTACGTATTTCGCGATCCCGCAGAAGTATCAATACCGTGTGCTGTTTTGGGGCATTCTGGGTGTTGTAATCCTGCGCGGCATCATGATTGCCCTTGGCGCTACGCTTGTAACGCAGTTTAGCTGGGTGCTTTATGTCTTTGGTACGTTCTTAGTGCTGACAGGCATTAAAATGCTTTTTGCCAGCGCCCATCAAAAGGATATGGGTGAAAATAAGCTTGTTAAGTTTCTGCGCAAGCACATGCGCGTAACCGATGATCTGCATGGCGAAAAGTTTTTCATTAAAAAGACAGATCCGGCTACTGGAAAAATGGCGCGTTTTGCAACTCCGCTATTTCTTGCGCTGCTGATGATCGAGTTTGTGGATATCATTTTTGCGGTTGATTCAGTGCCAGCAATCTTTGCTATCACAACCGATCCTTATATTGTTTATACGAGCAATATCTTTGCAATTTTAGGCTTGCGGGCGCTTTATTTTGCGCTGGCGGCGATGATGCATCGCTTTGTTTATTTGAAATACGCCCTTTCGGCTGTTCTGATTTTTATCGGCGGAAAAATTTTCTGGAACCAACTGGTAGGTAAGATGGATCCAAGCATTTCCTTGTCTATCACCTTTGCTATTCTGGCTTCGGGGATTATTTTTTCTCTACTTAAGACCACCAAGGTCGCGCGATTATAAAACCGCGCGCTGCTGAACTTTCAATCATCTCGCTTTTGCCAGACTTTCAATTTTGATTGAAGTTGGGCTAATGCCTTCAGTCATATAATAGTGAAACGGGGGCATAAAGCCCCCGTTTTTATTGAACAGTAACATGTTCAGCGAATTAATCGTGGCTGCCATGTTCTGGACGTTCAGCATGCTCTGGGTGTTCAGCATGTTCTGGACGTTCAGCGTGCTCTGGACGTTCTGCATGTTCAGGGCGTTCTGCTTTTTCTACCTTTTCTGCTTTTTCAGGGCGTTCTGCTTTTTCTACTTTTTCTGCTTTTTCAGGACGCTCTGCTTTTTCTACCTTTTCTGCTTTTTCAGGGCGTTCTGCTTTTTCTACTTTTTCTGCTTTTTCAGGACGTTCTGCTTTTTCTACTTTTTCTGCTTTTTCAGGACGCTCTGCTTTTTCTACCTTTTCTGCTTTTTCAGGACGTTCGGCTTTTTCTACCTTTTCTGCTTTTTCAGGACGCTCTGCTTTTTCTACTTTTTCCGCTTTTTCAGGACGCGCTGCCTTTTCAGCCTTTTCTGGCTTTTCTACTTTTTCCTGACGGACGGTTTCTACCCGCTCCACCATAAAGGCGGCATGTGCGGTGGTGGATAGGCTGGTTCCAGCCATAAGGCCCAGGGCCAAACCAAGAGCAATTGCTTTATAAGTCATTGTAAAACCTCGCTAAAGAGACATAAATACAACGTGGGAAACATTCCCACGAATAAAGATGTTATATGTGGAATTTTTTCCCACGTCAATACGCTTTTGTGGTACCATGTAAATAAACGAGCTCCGTTGATAAACTTGGTTGCAAATTCATAGGCTTAGTAGGGAAATAGACGGGTGAAAAAAAATAAGAAAAATCTGTTGAAGCAAGCGTTGCGCCACCTGCTGCAGCCATTGGTGCGGCTGTTGCTACAGCATGGCGTTTCGCACCGCGAGTTTGTGGATTTGTCTAAGCGCGTATTTTTTGAAAGTGGCCGCAAGATTTTGGAAGCGCAGCCCGCGAAAATATCACATAGCCAGTTGGCTGTACTGACCGGTTTGCATCGCAAAGATATTACCAGCTTGATGGAAGAGGCTGAAGGCTCCGAAGAATCACCAAAAGAAAGTTCGCCGTTGTTTGCGGTGATAGCCGAATGGATGACCAATCCAATTTTTTTGGATAAGCACAAGGTGCCGTTAAAACTTCCCTATGCTAGCACCGATACCAAAACAAAAACCTTTACCATGCTGGTAGAGAGCGTCTCCAAAGATGTTCGGGCCAAAGTGCATCTGGAAGAATTGCAGCGGTTGGGTTTGGTTGATGTGGATGCGGATAATCTTCTTACGTTGAAGAAAGAAGCGTTTTTACCAACGCAGGACTTTACCAATAAACTTCGGTTCTTTACGCGGCAGATCCACGATCACATGGCGGCCTCTGCCACGAATATGGAGCTGGAGCACGGCGGTCATTTTGATCGTAGTGCTTTTCATGACGGTTTATCTGAAGCGGCCATCCTTGAGCTGCGCACATTAGTGAATACGGAGGGTATGGAGCTTTTAAAGAAGGTCTATCGCCGCGCTGAAGAACTGGCAACTACGGACAAAGGGCGCGCAGGGCCTCGTCATCGGATGACGCTTGGCATGTATCTGTATGACGAGCAGGAAGAGAAGCATGGTACAAAAAAATAAGCTGCTTTTGTGGTTGTTGTTGGCATTGCTTGGTGTTGCCGGACCGTTGCGCGCAGCCGACAACCCATGCCGCATGGCAAATGGATATTTAGATAAAGGATTTGGCGGTACGGGTATTCAACCCGGCGCGATTGGCGGTACAGGTCATGGTGATGATAAAGGATTTGGCGGCACAGGAGTGCGCGCAGATCGCGGGGTTGGCGGTACGGGTATCAACAATGATGATGATATAAAGACCATCTATATCAGCGGTACCATTTATGCCTATGGCAGTGTTTGCATAAACGGGCTACGCGTGACCTATGACGACGATACTCCTGTCACAGATGGTGAAAGCAAAACGCAGGCAAAAAATTTGAAACTTGGCCAATATGTCAAAGTTATTGCGGAGACTATGCCGCGTTCAACATCATTGGTAGCGCGTTCCATCGAGGTGCATCGTTCAGTCGAAGGTCCTGTAACGCATATTGATCCGGCACGGCATTTGGTGCGTGTCATGAATGAACAGGTTCGCATCAATTCGCCTGCGTGGCATGGCCTTGCGCTTGGCCAGAATATACGGGTGAGTGGCTTGCGAGATCCGCTTGGGCGTTTGGTTGCAAGCCATGTGGAACCCAAAGCACCTTCGCTTCCGGATCGTGTGATTGGGCGTCTGGCCATTAATGCGGCTGGCTTGGCACGCGTGGGTGAGACCCCCGTTGTGATTGATAAATCCGCCTTGCCGAGCATACGGGCCGCCGAACGCGTGGTTGTGAAAGGTGCATGGAATGGCCGTGAATTGGTGGCCGATGATATATCACGTGAAAATGATGATGCACGTAAGAAGGCAGATTTTATTTCACTGGAAGGCTATGCTGGCCATGATGCGCAAGGTAAAGCTGTTATCGATGATGTGGCTGTGCATGGGCGGAATCTCCGTTCAGGTGAGCGCGTTATTCTTTCTGGCCCGCGCGGCACGGATGATGGGGTGGATGTACGTTCGTTTAAGGATAGTCCTGAACCAATCACCCATCAAAACCATGAACGCAGCCGCGATGAAGGCAGGGGCGATGATTCATCTGGATCGCATGGTGGGCGAACAACAGATGGCGATATCAATTCCAGTGGTGATAGCTCTGGCCACGGAAGTTCTAGCCATGAAGGTTCGCATGATGAAAACTCTAATAGCGGTTCATCTTCGGGTGGTTCTGGGCATGAAGATCATTCGGGTAGCGGTGGATCAGGCAGTAATGGCTCTGGTCACGAGGTGCTGCCGAATGAAAAAATCGAACGCACCGATAATAGTGGGCATGGCAGTGGCGTAGAACGCGTAGAAAAAATTGAAGCTGTAGAAAAAGTCGAGAAGGTCGAGAAAGTTGAAAAAGTTGAAAAGGTAGAAAAGGTAGAAAAGGTAGAAAAAGTCGAGAAGGTTGAAAAAGTTGAAAAGGTAGAGAAAGTTGAGAAGGTTGAAAAAGTTGAAAAGCCAGAGAAAGTTGAAAAGATAGAAACACCGGAGAAAGTCGAAAAGCCTGAAAAAGAAGACCATAGCGGTCACGGTAGCAGGCATTAATAACTGTGATGTGTTCGGTGTTGTGCAAACGAAAAAGGCCCCTTCATTATTGGAGGGGCCTTTTTATTTAATGTATGAAAAGGTGCTTACTGGAACTTGTATCCCAGCATTAAGCCAATGCCATAATCCGGACTGCCATCGGAATAACCAACAACGCCGTAGCCTTGTACATTTATTTGCTTGGTCAGCTTATAATTAGCATAGAAGGTACTTTCGCTGGGGTTATCGCGGCCCGATGCAGATTCACGCCAATCATACGATGTGCCAAGGTTTAGCTGCGGGGTTGCGTCAATACCTGCGCCAACATTTGCCAATGGCACATTGTGTAGATTAAGGGTGCTGTTAGTGCCGGTAATCTTGTATCCACCGCCTGCAAACAACGACACGATGCCGATTTGTTTGGTGATATCGATAAGGCCTGTATAGTCGGCTTCGCCCGTCCCCAGGCCTTTGTTGAAATCACCTGTTGGGAATTTAATTTTACCTGTCACATCAACAAAAAACGCATTGGGTAATTCAAGGCTGTAACCCAGCGATCCTACCATATCACCCAATCCGGATTCAGTCGTGGTTACGACAGCAGGAGCGCGTGTCACGCCTGTTCCACCGCCGCCAACAACAGCGCCGGGGCCAGTGATGCTGAGCCAGGGAATGGTCAACTTCAATGTCCAGTTATCACGTTCAACTTTACCAGTAACGGGTACGTACCATATTTCGGTATTGCTCGCGCTTCCGTAATTGCCAGAGCTATAATCAAATCCGGTGCCGACCTTGAACTTATACCCGTTGGATTCACCAACGCTTTGCTCAACCTCTTTGGACGGCTTTACAGGTTTCGCGGATGCTGCTGCTTCAGCCTGTGTGCCGCAGAGAATAAGTGCACATGCAGCGGCAGTTAAGAAGCGCAATTTTTTCATAACTAATCCTTAGATTAAAATTGATGGTCAACGAATTTGTGACCAAACCTCAATTATATTGGCAAAAAAGTAAAGTGGAAAAATTTCCCACGCTAAATTATTGCGCCATTTGTTGTAATGTTGAGCCAGCTCGATGTATGAAAGCAGGGTGTGATGCAGGAAAAAGCAATGCTCAGCAATTATTCCTTAAGTAATATCCTGAACCTGTTCACTGGATATGGCGCATGCGCCATATGAAACGCAGCAACCGCCACCTTAGTGCCTAAAGCACATATCAAATACAGCTAAAGCATTAGTTTGCATCCGCGCGAAGGATGCTCACAGGGCGGCATTTGTCTTGCATCTGCAAGCGCCGAACTATGACATCGCATCCTCACGTGATAAAAGGTTCGTAATGTCAGATATGGCTTAGAGCGTTATCAAGGAGGACAGAGTAAATGGTTGGGGTGCTAGGGATCGAACCTAGGAATGACGGAATCAAAATCCGTTGCCTTACCGCTTGGCTACACCCCAATAATTCATTTTTGGCCATTCGTTCTGCGTCTTCCGCTACGCGGGTGACGCAACCACTCAAGGCCGTCTTTTGCGTGACTGCTCTGTACCTTATGGCACAACCGCGACTACGCCAGATTATTCTCCGCGTGGGCGGAAAAGAGCCATCTTTGAACCATGACTGACGCCTGAACGCAAGATGTTCATAGTGTTTTAACGACATTTTTTTGCTTTGTTAAAGAAGTGAGCCACAGGCTTGCATTTTTCGGATGCCTTCCCACAAGTTTTTCGTAAATGAAAGGTGAACGACCCCGGCGCTGCCCCCGAAAAAAGCCTGATTCTGCCTACGGTGCAGGGCGGTTTAAGGGCATTATTCATAATTCCATTTTCACCTTTTGCTAAGGTTTTCTTGGATTTTTTTTAAGGACTTACCCGCATGATGCCCCGACTAAACCACAAGCCAGCGCATAAACCAGTGAAGGCCGCAATGTGGGATTACCTTGGAAGTATCCAGCAAGGTAAATACCTCAAATGCGGTGTAAAAATAACCAATCATTCACGGGATGACGTTAGGCTAGTTAACTAGGGGAGCTTCTATCCAATGAAAAAGTCCGTGATCAAGAACCCGATTGACCGCACCTTTGATGAAGGTGTTGCCTTGACGCTGGAAGCGCGTAATTATATCGCATTCCACGAACAATCGGATCGTAAAAGTTTAAACCTTCCTGATTGCCTGCATATTGGCTATCACCACACCCGCGTTTCTGCGCGCCTTATTCAAATCATGACCTGGTTGCTTGCGATGAAAGCCGTGAACAGCGGTGAAATCACCCGTGAACAATTTCAGGCTCCGGCCTTTGCGCTTGGCGGTGGCCCTGAATGCACCGATGATACCGGCCCGGATATGGAAGAATTGCCACAAGGGTTGCGCAGTCTTTTAGACCGCACTCACAAATTGTATATGCGTGTTGCACGTCTTGATGAACAAGTACGTGGCCAGCCCGCGCACGGCATTGACCCCGCACGTCTTTCAAAGATGGGCGTGACGGCATTGCAGATCGCGAATTAAAAAAGTTTTGGTTTTTTAAGTTACGGGAAAAAGTCCTGGTCGTTTTTGGCCAGGCTTTTTGCTATTTGGACTGTGGTTTTTTGGTTTATTTATTTTAAGTGTTATTTTTTAGGGGAATATCCGATGGCTGTTTCAAATGTATCCTTATCGTCTTCTGCCAAAACCAGTTTAACCTCGCTGCAACAGACAGCCAATGCGCTGCAATCCGCGCAGCAAAAACTGGCAACCGGCAAAAAGGTCAATTCGGCACTGGACGGCGCAACCGCATTCTTCGCAAGTCAGGCATTTTTAGACCGCGCCAACGATTTATCGAATGTCAAAGACGGCGTTTCAACTGCGTTGCAAACCGTGAATGCGGCCAATAACGGAATTGATGCAGTATCCAAACTGGTGGATCAGGCAAAGGGTATTGCCACCGCTGCTTTGCAAACCCAAGACCCGACCGCCAGAGCGGCCTTTGCCCAGCAATTTGATGATTTGCGCAGCCAGATTGACGGGATTGTTGCGGATTCAAGTTTAAATGGCCGTAACCTGATTGATGGCACATCAAGTGCACTTACCGTCAATTTCAATGAAACCAGCACCAGCACTCTGACAATCGCAAATACGGATTTGACGTCCACAGGTTTGGGGGTTGCTGCATCAACAAATGCGTTTGCCAATGACAGCGATATCAATGCTGCATTCAGCAATTTAACAACGGCATCGACCAAGCTTCGCACGACCGCGGCAAATATCAGCGATAATGCGACAATTATCAGCACCCGTTCGGATTTTATTTCCAACTCGATTAACACCTTGAAGGAAGCATCGGATAATCTGACGTTGGATGATATTAACGAGCAGGCGGCAAATCTGCTTGCGCTGCAAGTTAAAAACTCGCTTGGCATCTCCGCGCTTAGTATTTCAAATCAGGCACAGCAGAATGTGCTGAAGCTGTTCTAGTCGTAATCAATGCGTTATCAGCTTTTTTACGGTGCAGTCATGCATTTTTACAGTAAGCTAAAGTAATCTGCACTGCACATTTTATTCCAGATTGGTTTTAATCAACGTCCCGCGGATATCGACGGCGTCATCAATCACTTTTTGCTCGCGAAGGAAATCGGCAAAGGGCTGCATGATGTTGACCGCCGATTCATCAAGTTTTGCGCCCCAGTTGTGGCGCCAGAAGGCCTTGCGCACAACTTCGACCGGCATGTTTAATTCCTGTGCTGTAATCGTAATCGCGGTAATCTCGTTAAAGGGTATCCATGCTTTTGCTTCATCCAGCACGTTGACCAAATCGACAAAGGCTTTGGATTTTTGCGCTTTGAACGCATCGCGCACCACCATGATGCTGTAAGCCTTGGCCTCGCTTTTCGGAAGCAGACGCATATAGCGATTTAATTCGCCCAATTCCGCATAAGGGGAGTTTACCGCCCAGCCATCCACGCTGCCTTCTTTCATTGCGGCAATTGCTTCCCGCAGCGGCATTTCAGTGATGTCGTAATCATTTGGTGTAACGCCAACCACGCCCAGCATTTTGCGCAAGTTGTAGTGATTGGTGGTATTTTTTTGCACAATCACCTTGCGGTTGCGCATTTCCTCAACCGTTTTGATAGTGCTGTCTGTGGGTATCATCAATTGTTCTTGATAGGTGGATGTGACCTGCGCGATGAACACCGGAATTTTTTGCGCTTTCGCCATGATGACCGGCACGATGTCGCTTTGAAATACCACATCAACCTGATCATTTAAAAACGCCATGTTGACTTCTTCAGGTGTGGTGAAGGTTGAATATTCGACCTTGTAGCCATACTCGCCAAATGCTTCTTCGAATTTCTTGTTATGCTTGGCGACATAAAAAGGTGCGTAGCTGACCGATTGGCCGACGCGCCCAATGCGCACGGTGCGCAAATCCACGACCACTACTTCTGGTTTTGGCCAGAACACGGCGGCGCTGAGCCCGATAACGAGCGAAGCGCCAGCAATGATGACTATTTTCTCGAGGTTGTTCATGCGCGGTTTGGTGGCTGTGATGCGGATGGCAATTAATGAAAATAATACATAGAAACAACAACTTAGCAAAATTATAATTTAATAAAGATCCTTATTGATATTAAGGATCATTATCATTATAACACCATTATTAATAATCATTCTTAGTCGCATAACCACCCTGTACCAGATAGGCTTTATCGTGAGACCCCGCAATTATTCAGTATTATCAAAGGCCGAAGCAGAGATTGATGCTCCGGAGAACCATAACGACAGTGAAGTAGAATTTCTCCGCGAGCTTGAAGATACGATTGAACGTATGGGTTCGAATCGTTTCACGGTGGATGGAAAGCCCGTCATCGTGGCTGCCGAAACCAGAGCAAAGCTGGGCGAAGCGATTAAAGAACTCACTCAACTTCAAATCAATCAAATTGCTGATGGCGCGGAAAAATTCGGCAATAAGGAACGGCGCGTCTTGCTGGAAGTGGTGCAGGGGGAAGACGCATTAAAAAACGGGCCCGATGCGCAATTGAAGTTTCCGGATGCCGGCGTCACCGCACAATACATTTACTATACCGAAGAACAAAAAGAAGATACGCGGTTGCTGATGGAATTGCGCCGCATCCAATACCTGCAACATGTGGTGATGAAGCAATTGGAGATGACCGATCGCAGCGGTTCATCGCAAGTGGTGCAGGGCATGATTGCTGCTGGACAGAAATTCGTGCAAGGCCTCACGGCGGTGTTCAAGCAGGTTGAAGCGCTTACCAAGCAGATTGAAAAAGGCTTGCAGAACAAGGCGGAACTGCCCACCGCTGAGCAAAAAACGGCGGCCATTGCTGCGATTACGCAAGCAATCCGCGCATTGCCTGCGGTTGATCCGCGCCATATCGCCGTTAAAAATATGGTCATGCAGCAGGTAGAACGCTTGCAGGCAAAATTCAACATGGTGTCAACCGCGCCGCGTGCATCCGCAACCATTTTGCAAATGAAAGCGCCAGTGGTGGAAGCAAAAATAGCTCCAGCTGCTAAAGGCGCTGATGCGGCTGTGAAGGGTGATGTAAAAGTAGCTGCTGACATAAAGACAACACCGCCCACAAGAATGGATGCGCGAATAACTGCAGAAGCAAAAACAATGCCTATTGCAAAAGGCCAAATCGCAGAAGTGCGCGTTGATGCAAAAGGCCAACCGATTGCGCCTGTGACAAAGGGTGATGTGCTAGTCAAAACTGCGCCAATCGCAACGCCGCAAACGCGCGTTGATGCAGCGGCGCGCATTGATGCAGGCGTAAAAGCGTCAGCAACCGGCGTGCAGCTAAATGCAACCGCAAATGTGCATGTTCAAGCGCGCGCACAATCTGCGCCGGTTGCAGTTGAACAAGTGCGCGTGGATGCGGCGCGGCAAACACCAAAAGGCACAACCGTAACCGCTATTTCGCCAAATGTTTCGCTAGAACAGGCCGTTGCCAGAGCAGCAGTTGTGACATCACCTGTGCACACCATGCAGGAATCACTCGCGAATGCGCTTAACATCACGCGTCCCGCTAACGGAGTGACAACGCTTGTTGCAAGTGCAGACGCAGCGCTGCAAAGCACTTCTGTTCAAACAACACCTGCGCGCAGTACGCCAATGGTTGTTCAGCCGGTTGTTCAGGCGGTTGTTCAGACACCCCAACATCGTGAACCCAGCGTCCAGCAACATGTGCAACCAGCTGGAATGCAGCCGACAGGTGCACAGCCCGTGGTTACACAGCCGGTGGTTACACAAGTGAACGGCTCGCAGCCGATCGCATCTCAACCTGTCATGCAGCAAACGGCAGCACCGATTAGAGGAACGCAAGTTAGTGGCACACAAGTAACCGGGAATGCGCCAATCGTTGCCGTGCAGCAAGGCCAAGCTGCTGTGCAGGTTCAAACGGCTGTTGATACCACAGTTCAGCCCATGGGTGCAGATACGGGCGCGAAGGGTGTTGAAGCGCGTTCCGTTCCGTCAGGCACAGATGCAAATGTTACCAAAGGCCAGCCAGTTCACATGCGTCACGAAGCGCGTCACGAAGCGCGTGAAGAAACGCGCATCGAAGCAAGGCAAGGTGATGCAAAGGGTGGAGAAGCGAAGGCAGGTGATCCCAAAGCGGGTGAAGCAAAAACAGCGGACCCCAAAGAACAGAAATTACCGGAACGCCCGAATGATCGCGCACAAGAAGCGAAGGCCGATAACAAGGATTCCAAAGATAAGAAAGACGTAAAAGTCGAAAGCGGATGCGATGTTTGCCCCAGCAAGGGATCGGGTTGTATCGGATGCAAGGGGGCTTCGCTTACTGGCAATGGATCGACGGTCGTTCAGTTGAGGGTTAGCGATCAAAATGTTGCAGAAGCAAAAAAAGATTTTGATAAAAACAAAGGCCCTTGCACCGGTTGCGCGGGATGCGGGCCCGGCGGGTGCAGCCGCACGGCCGCAGACCCAAATCTAGCATCCCAAGTACGTAACGCAGCGCTGGATAAACTGGCGCCGCGGGCCAAAGCTGCGCCACCAGCGCCAGCACCAGGAAAGGCAGCATAATATGTGTGAAACAAACCACGTCACGCAGGTGACAGAAAAAACCAAAGAATGTTCAGGCGATTGTAATAACTGCCAAAGCCGGCAGGGGCAATTGGCTGCCATGCAGGAACAGGTTGCACTGATCTTGCAGCAATATAATCAAACCGCGAAGTAGCGGCGCGATATTTTTAACTTCGTTTTTTAAAGGAGCGTATAATGGTACAATTGAATATCGATAATGGCGCAACACCCGGCGCAGGCCCGCAAGGTAATTTGGGGTTAACCGAATGCGGCACGTGTGCAACGCATGTTTCATCCTGTGTGACCGGTATTTTGGGGCAAGCGGTATTGACCGCGATGGAAATTACGCGCCGCGCAATTGCGAATGGCGAACTGCATTTAGACCCGCACAACCCCGATGACATTCAGTACGTCTTTGATGCGGTTGTTGCGACGATTGAGGAAGATTTGAAGAAGCCAACACCCATCCTTGGTGTTGAAATGCCAACCGATGCCGCTGAAATTGCAAAAATCAGAGAAGGTATTCCCGATGCCATTCGCCAAGGCCAGGCGGTTTATGCGGCTGTTGGCATTCTTGCAAGCCGCCTGCCGGTTGCGCCAGCGAGAGCGATGAACCCGACGCATCGCCCAGATATTGATGCGGTGTTTGGAAAGGTGGTGCAGTTGGTCGGTGCGCAATTGCCACGAATTGCCAGCGATGCCACAGAGCTGGGGGCTTACCGAAAACAAATTCCAGCAGCGATTATTGCTGCGATTAAAGCGATGCCACAGCCTGCGTAACCGGATTTATATATAAGGGAAAAAAACCCCGCCTTAGAGCGGGGTTTTTAAATTCTATAGTTGTTTGAGCGATGCCTCTGCGGTTCCCGCAACCGGCCCTGCTCTTAAATTATTTCTTCTTCTTGGCGTCTGCCTTGTCGGCGGCTTTCTTTTCGGCCTTGTTTACGCTGCCGGTTACTTTTTCGCCTTCTTTGTGGCCTTTAACATCAACGATGCCAGCAAAACGGTTTTTGAATTTGTCGAGCTGACCGCCTCTGCCAATCAACTTGGAAATACCTGTCCAAGCGGGATGGGTCTTTGGGTCGATGTCGAGGCGCATGGTATCGCCAGGCTTACCCCAGGTGGTACGGGTTTCGAATTCGCTGCCATCGGTCATAATGACCTTGATGGTGTGATAATCGGGGTGAATTTTTTCTTTCATAGTATTGTCCTTAAATCGCTCAAACGCCGTATTGTTTTTTATGGGGGCTTCGCTCGCATTAGCTCGCGGGTCGGCAGTCGCCGCCCTTTAAATGTTCGGCAAGCGGCGTTTATAGACAGCCAAACCTTGCAACGCAAGGGCTTTTCGCAGTGAATTCATTAATTCTGTCCGCCAAGAAAACGATACTGGAAATGATGCTTATCATTCAATGATATGAGTGTTAAAGAGTAGTGATGCATTTTTTAAGATTTAGAACGGCGCAGTTTTTTGCAGACCTTGCTTTTGTAGGCGGGCTGGTGGTGACGATGCCCATTCCCCCGGCGCATGGGCAGCATGCTTTGAAAGACCCATCGGCATTGGCACGGCTATGCGCGGATGACTTAAAGCCTGTAATTCCGCAAAAGTTCCATTTTATTGGCGGTTCTAGGGGGTATAACGTGCTAACCACCAACCCCAAAACCGATACATTCGAGCCATGCCGCTTTGATTACGAGGGAAATATGACCGAAGGGGCGGCTGCGCGCCCATCGTGCAGCATTGGCAGGCGTATTGCCGAATGTGTGAAGCAAAAGCTTCAATAAAATAGGGCGATCAGCCCATGCTGGCTAAAGATTAAAATTCCCCTATTTCGCGCGTTAAACCCCGGGCATTAAAAATCTGTAAATTGTGCTTGCATGCCCCTCTAAAATATGGTGATTCACCCCTCGTGCACACTTGCTGACAATAAAGATACCCGATGACACGCATCACTGATCAAAGGTGATAGGCCGCGTGGCAGAATTTTTTTTACTATCGGTCGTTTTCGCTTTTTGTCTTTTTCGCAAATGCGCCGCGCAAAAACTTTTGACCCTTAAGGGAATGACATGGCCACGATTCTAAAAACAAAAGAAATTCTCCCAGATACAAACAGCTTCACCGGACGCCAACGCATCCGTAAAAGTTTTGGTCGCATCAGCGAAGTTGTCTCGATGCCAAACCTCATCGAAGTGCAACGCCAATCTTACGAAGCATTCTTGCAGATGGGCACACCTGCAACTGGCCGCACGGTGACTGGTCTTCAGGAAGTTTTCAAATCCGTTTTCCCGATTAAAGATTTTGCTGAGCGCGCTGTTCTTGATTTCGTTTCTTATGAACTCGAAGAACCAAAATACGACGTTGAAGAATGCCAGCAACGCGGCATGACCTTTGCCGCGCCATTGCGTGTAACCCTTCGTTTATCCGTATTTGACGTGGATGAAACCACGGGCCTTCGCTCCATCCGCGACATCAAAGAACAAGATGTGTATATGGGCGATATGCCATTGATGACGAATAACGGTACGTTTGTTATCAACGGAACCGAACGCGTGATCGTATCCCAGATGCATCGCTCACCTGGCGTGTTCTTTGACCATGACAATGGCAAGACCCATGCTTCGGGTAAATTCCTGTTTGCTGCGCGCGTTATTCCTTACCGCGGTTCATGGCTCGACTTTGAATTCGATGCGAAGGATATTTTGTATGTTCGTATCGACCGTCGCCGTAAACTTCCAGTGACCACATTGATGTATGCGCTGGACGATGAAGCGACCGAAAAGATGCGCGCAAAACGCGATGCGCAGGAAAAGCCACTCGCTCCCGGTGAAGCGATTGGGATGAGCAAGGAAGAAATCCTCTCCTCCATCTACGAAACCAAAACTTACGACCGCACCAAGACCGGTTGGAAGACCCGCTACATCCCAGAAAACTGGCGCGGCGTGAAGCTGACCCATGACCTTGTCAACGCCAAGGGCGGTGAAGTGGTAGTGGAAGCCGGCGCGAAGATTACCGCCCGCAAGGCAAAGCAGTTGGAAGAAGAAGGTCTGCGTGAAATCCTCATTCAATCCGAACAACTCATGGGCCAATACCTTGCCCAAGACGTGATTGATGCCAAGACCGGCCTTGTATTGCACGAAGCTGGCGATGAAATCACCAAGGACATGCTGGAAAACTTTGCTGAATTGAACACGAAGGAAATTCCTGTTCTGGCAATCGACCATGTGAATGTGGGCCCATATTTGCGCTCCACCATGATGGTTGACCGCAACTCCACCCGCGAAGAAGCGCTGATCGATATCTACCGCGTGATGCGCCCCGGTGAACCGCCAACTCTTGAATCGGCTGAAGCCTTATTCCGCGGATTATTCTTTGATTTGGAACGCTATGACCTTTCACCCGTTGGCCGCGTTAAAATCAATGGCCGTTTGAATGTTCAGGCTGCTGACACCGTACGCGTGTTGCGCAAGGCCGACATCATTCAGATCATCAAGATTTTGCACGACCTGAAAGATGGCCGCGGCGAAGTGGATGATATCGATCACTTGGGTAACCGCCGTGTTCGCTCGGTCGGTGAATTGATGGAAAACCAATACCGTGTTGGGTTGTTGCGCATGGAACGTGCGATCAAGGAACGCATGGGTTCGGTTGAAATCGATACCGTGATGCCATCTGACCTTGTGAACGCAAAACCAGCAGCGGCAGCTGTTCGTGAATTCTTTGGTTCATCACAGCTTTCACAGTTTATGGATCAAACCAACCCATTGTCGGAAATCACCCATAAGCGCCGTCTATCGGCCCTTGGCCCAGGTGGTTTGACGCGTGAACGCGCTGGCTTTGAAGTGCGCGACGTCCATCCAACCCATTATGGTCGCATCTGCCCGATTGAAACACCGGAAGGTCCGAATATTGGTTTGATCAACTCGCTTGCAACCTACGCACAGGTAAACCCATACGGCTTTATTGAAACGCCATATCGCCGCGTTTCCAAGAGCAAGGTGATGGATGAAGTTGTGTATATGAGCGCGATGGAAGAAGGCCAGCATGTGGTGGCGCAAGCCAACGCTGCGCTGGACGCATCGGGCAAATTGACTGCAGAACTCGTCTCCTGCCGTAAGGGCGGTGAGTACATGATGCTGCCACCAGACCAAATCGAATTCATCGACGTATCGCCCAAGCAGCTGGTTTCGGTTGCTGCTGCGCTTATTCCGTTCCTTGAAAACGATGACGCGAACCGCGCGCTCATGGGCTCCAACATGCAACGCCAAGCCGTACCTTTATTACAAAGTGATGCGCCGCTTGTTGGTACAGGTATGGAAGGCACCGTAGCACGCGATAGCGGCGTGACCGTAGTTGCAAAACGTGCCGGTATTGTTGACCAAGTGGATGCCACCCGCGTGGTTGTCCGCGTCAATGATGATAAGGCCGCAAAGAACGGTGGTCTTGGCGTTGATATTTACAACCTCCTGAAGTTCCAGCGTTCCAACCAAAACACCTGTATTACGCAGCGCCCATTGGTGCGCGTAGGCGATGTGGTAAAGGCCGGCGATATCATCGCTGACGGCCCATCCACGCAGCTGGGTGAATTGGCGCTTGGCCGCAACGTGCTCGTCGCGTTCATGCCATGGAACGGATACAACTTCGAAGATAGTATCTTGATCTCCGAACGCATCGTGCGCGATGACGTGTTCACCTCCATCCACATCGAAGAATTCGAAGTGATGGCGCGTGATACCAAACTGGGTCAGGAAGAAATTACCCGCGATATTCCAAACGTGGGCGAAGAAGCACTGAAGAACCTCGATGAAGCAGGTATTGTTTACATCGGCGCAGAAGTGAACCCCGGCGATATCCTCGTTGGTAAGGTCACACCAAAGGGTGAAAGCCCAATGACGCCAGAAGAAAAATTGCTGCGCGCCATTTTCGGTGAAAAATCTGCCGACGTTCGCGATAGCAGCTTGAAAGTGCCGCCCGGCGTTTCCGGTACCATCGTTGAGGTGCGCGTGTTTAACCGCCGCGGCGTTGATAAGGATCAACGCGCCGTTGCGATTGAACGCGAAGAAATCACCCGTCTTGCAAAAGACCGTGATGATGAACGCGCCATTCTGGAACGCGGCTTCTTTGACCAGTTGAAGAACTTGCTCATCGGCCAAAAGGCCGTATCGGGTCCTAAGAACTTCCCGGCTGGCAAAGAAATCACCGAAGCATTGCTCGCGGACTACACCCATGGCCAATGGCGCCAAATTGCGCTTAAAGATGACGGCGTGATGGAGCAAATTGAAGCCGTTTCAAAGAGCTTTGATGCAGCAATTGATGCATTAAAGAAGCGTTTTGAAGACAAGGTTTCAAAGCTGCAACGCGGCGATGAATTGTCCCCCGGCGTGATGAAGATGGTGAAGGTATTTATTGCCGTGAAGCGCAAGCTGCAACCCGGCGATAAGATGGCCGGTCGTCACGGTAACAAAGGTGTTATCTCCAAGATCAACCCGATTGAAGACATGCCATGCCTTGAAGACGGTACACCGGTTGACGTTGTGCTTAATCCGCTCGGCGTGCCTTCACGTATGAATGTGGGCCAAATTCTGGAAACCCATTTGGGTTGGGCTTCTGCCGGTATTGGTAAGCAAATCGGCGAAATGCTCGATGCGTATTATTACAAGCGCGGTGATTTGAAAGCGGTGCGTGAGCGTCTTCGCGAAGTCTATGGCGAAGATATTTATAACCGTGACATCAAACGCATGGATGACGATCAGCTGATGTTGCTGGCGAATAACCTGCGTAAGGGTGTTCCGTTTGCAACGCCAGTGTTTGATGGCGCACGCGAAGACGATATCGTCGGCATGTTGAAACAAGCCGGCCTTGATAGCTCCGGCCAAGTTACACTAATCGATGGCCGCACGGGCGAACCGTTTGACCGCAAGGTGACCGTTGGTTTCATTTATATTCTGAAGCTGCATCACTTGGTTGATGACAAGATCCACGCACGTTCGATCGGGCCTTACTCGCTTGTTACGCAGCAACCGCTGGGCGGTAAAGCGCACTTTGGTGGTCAGCGCTTTGGTGAAATGGAAGTGTGGGCACTTGAAGCTTACGGCGCTGCATACACCTTGCAGGAAATTCTCACCGTTAAGTCGGATGACGTTTCCGGTCGTACCAAGGTTTATGAAAGCATCATCCGCGGCGAAGACAATTTCGAGGCAGGTATCCCTGAATCCTTCAACGTCTTGGTTAAGGAAATGCGTTCACTTGGTCTTAATGTCGAGCTTACCCGCCAGGATTTGGGCGCGGAAGGCCAAGCATTGGAAGGCGCACCAGCAGCCAATGACGACACACCGGGTAAACCAGCTTTGTTGATTGGTAAGGAATAACGGAATTGCCGGAGCAAACGCTCCGGCGGTTTTCAGAAAATTTTTGAAGTTTCCTAAAAGAAAAAAGGAAGAAGTAAAATGAACGATATTATGGCCCTTTTTAATCAGCAGACGCAGGCCCAGCAATTCGATCACATCCGGATTAGTCTTGCTTCGCCAGAGCGCATCCGCAGCTGGTCGTTCGGCGAAATCAAGAAGCCGGAAACCATCAACTACCGTACGTTCAAGCCAGAACGCGATGGTTTGTTCTGCGCGCGCATTTTTGGACCAATTAAAGATTACGAATGCTTGTGCGGTAAGTATAAGCGCATGAAGTATCGCGGCATCGTGTGCGAAAAGTGCGGCGTTGAAGTCACGCTGCAAAAGGTTCGCCGCGACCGCATGGGCCACATTGAATTGGCCGCGCCTGTTGCGCATATCTGGTTCATGAAGTCGCTCCCCTCACGTTGCGGTTTGTTGCTCGACATGACCTTGAAAGATCTTGAAAAGGTTTTGTATTTTGAATCATACATGGTGACCGAACCCGGCCTTACGCCATTCAAGTTCCGCCAGTTGATCACCGAAGAAGAATACATCAACGCGCAGGATGAATACGGCGAAGACGCATTCGAAGCCAGCATTGGCGCGGAAGCAATCAAGAAAATGCTTATCAGCCTTGATCTGAACGCGGAGCGCGTGAAGGTTCGTGATGATATGCGCGAAACCGGCAGCGACATCAAGCGCAAGAAGCTGGTAAAACGCCTGAAGCTGATCGAAAGCTTCCTTGAATCCGGCGCACGCCCAGAATGGATGATTTTGGAAGTTGTTCCGGTCATTCCACCTGAATTGCGTCCATTGGTTCCATTGGATGGTGGTCGTTTCGCGACATCGGATTTGAACGATCTGTACCGCCGCGTCATCAACCGTAACAACCGTTTGAAACGCCTTATTGAACTGCGCGCGCCAGACATCATCATCCGCAACGAAAAGCGTATGTTGCAAGAGTCAGTTGACGCATTGTTCGACAATGGTCGTCGTGGCCGCGTGATTACCGGCGCGAATAAGCGTCCGCTGAAATCACTCGCCGACATGTTGAAGGGTAAGCAAGGTCGCTTCCGTCAGAACTTGCTCGGTAAGCGCGTGGACTATTCGGGTCGTTCGGTTATCGTCGTTGGCCCAGAATTGAAGCTTCACCAATGCGGTCTGCCAAAGAAGATGGCGCTGGAATTGTTCAAGCCATTCATTTACGCCAAACTGGAAATTTACGGCATGGCATCCACCATCAAGGCGGCAAAACGCCTTGTTGAAAAGGAACGCCCCGAAGTTTGGGATATCCTGGAAGAAGTTATCCGCGAGCATCCCGTGCTGCTTAACCGCGCGCCAACGCTCCACAGACTTGGTATTCAGGCATTCGAACCGGTATTGATCGAAGGTAAAGCTATCC
>JANRLI010000015.1 GCA_033762625.1 Alphaproteobacteria bacterium | reverse complement strand
GCCAGAATGCTATCGGAATTCCAATTGCGGCCTTTGAGCGATATGGGAAGATTGACGGCAGCAAGATGTTCCTTCACGCGCAGTGTATCGCGTTCAGGGCAGATACCAAGGCGCGTGGATAGTTCAAACGCTTTCGCCATGCCAATAGCAACCGCTTCGCCGTGCAGCAAGCTGGCATCATAGTTTGCCATCAATTCAAATGCGTGACCAAAGGTGTGGCCGAAATTCAACAATGCGCGTTTGCCAGTAGATTCCTTTTCGTCTTCGGCGACAATCGCGGCCTTCATCTCGCAGCAGGTTTTAATCGCGCGGATTTGTTTTTCAGGACGGCCCGCCAATAAATTATGACCCTTGGATTCCAGCCAATCATAAAATTCAGGGCTGCTAATCAAGCCGTATTTAACAATTTCAGCATAGCCAGCACGTAGTTCGCGCGTAGGCAATGTTTTCAACGTATCCACATCGGCAATCACCATGCGGGGCTGATGAAATGTGCCAATCAGATTTTTGCCACGCGGCGAATTAATGGCGGTTTTACCGCCCACTGAACTATCGACTTGCGCCAACAGTGTTGTTGGAATTTGAATGAAATCAAGACCGCGCATGGCGATGGATGCCGCAAAGCCAACCAAATCGCCCATCACGCCGCCGCCCAGTGCCACCAGCATGGTTTTACGATCGACATTTTTTTGGAACAGATGGTCAAGGATAAAGGACAGATACGAAAAAGTTTTCGCCTGTTCACCCGCAGGAATAATCAACGGATCATCTTTGCACACGCCGGCGCGAACCATACCGGCATGAAACTTTTCAGCATAGATTTTGGAAAGATGGCTATCGGTAATAATAATGCAGCGCGGCGTGTTAAATGTATCGCGTATCATGAACGGGGCTTCGGCCAATAATCCGCCGCCGACATAAATCGGGTAGCTGCGATTGCCGAGATTGACATTAATCGCTTGCTGATCTGGGTGCAGAATATTGGAAAGTAGGCTCATGAAGGGGTTCCTGTATTGGCAGGGTGATTTTGCACGGCATTAAGCATGGCTTCAACCGTTTCTTCAAAGCTTTTTACATCGGTTTCGATGTGAATGGGTGCCTCACTATATAAGGGGGTGCGACTTTCCAATAATTGTTGCATGCGGGTTGCGGGGTCTTCGGTTTTTAACAGCGGGCGGTTTTTATCCTTGGCAACGCGCGCCAGCAGGGTTTCAAGGCGCGCTTTCAGCCATATGGCAATGCTGGTTTGGGCGATTAATTTACGGGTGTCAGCGTTTAATACCGCCCCGCCGCCCGTTGATAGCACGCACGGTTCCCCCGCCAATAATTTGGCAATTTTGATGCGTTCAATCTCACGAAAGGCCGCTTCGCCCTGTTCTTCGAAAATATGGGCAATGCGCATGCCAGTGGCTTTTTCGATTTCGCTATCGCTGTCGATAAACGGCAAATTAAGGCGCAGCGCCAATTGCCGCCCCAGAGCCGTTTTGCCCGAGCCCATCATTCCCACCAGAACGATGGTTTTTGGAACAATCGTTTTATTCATCTTTCAGTACCAATAGGCTTGCCATAATTTTTAACCCTTGTGCTAGTATAAGAGAACCGAATTCCCATTACCACCCCCAGCGCTTCAGTTTCAGGTTTCATGATACTTCGCTTCTTTCTTGTATTGCTGTGTGCACTTTTCGCCAGTTCGCTTCATGCGGCGGCGCGTAACGGGGGCGGCCCGCAAGATTTGATCTATCAGAATGAGGTTAATCACAACGAAGAAGGCGAAGAGGTGGATGAAAGTGAGTTAGTGGAGCCACCGCCCATCATACGTACGCCGCCAGCCGTGATTACAACAGGACCGATGGGGACTTCGCCGCTAACGACACCTGCGCCGATTGCGGCGCCGCCCGTTGCATCCGCGCCCCTTATGGCGCCCACCATTATTGCGGCACCGACCAGAGAAGAAAAAGTCGAGCGCGGCGAACTAGCTGCGCCTGTGCTTACTTATTATGGCGTGCTCGATGAACGTAGCGGCAGCTTGCCGATGGATGCATGGCGCACGCTGACCTATCATGACGCCATTGCGGTATTGACCAATGCGACGCAGCGCGTGAATGCCGGATCAAGCAATAGCATTTTAAATGATGTGCTGCGCGTCGCCGCACTTAGCCGCACCTATGAGCCATCAGGACCTGCTGATTTAGCATCATCGTACTTCAATGCACGTATTATGGCGGCGCAGGCCGCCGGTGATAGCGGCGGCGCACTCGCTTTGTTCCGCACGCGCACGGACACCTTTAAAATGCAGGATTGGCAGGCATTTATTGAAACGGAAATACGCCAACGCCGCTTTGCGGATGTGTGTGCAATTTCGGCAGATAAGCTTGCCCAAGATTTGAGCCCCTTTGCACAAAAGATGAGTATTTTGTGTGATATTAAAAATGGAAATGCAGAACCCGCACGTTTGCATCTCGATTTACTGCGCGAAGCAAATGATGGCGATCCACTATTTTTAGAGCTTGCCGAACGTGCGCTGAACCCCAATGTGGTTAGCAAAA
>JANRLI010000014.1 GCA_033762625.1 Alphaproteobacteria bacterium | reverse complement strand
TTATCATACCCTATAACGGAGCCCCCATGACATTAGAAGCGTTGCGTGAATCCCTTCCCGATTATGCAAAAGATTTGAAATTAAATCTTTCAAACCTTCTTTCGGAAACCGTGCTCAATGACACGCAAAAGGCTGGCACGTTTATTTCGTGCGCTATAGCATCGCGCAATGCGAAGCTGACCAAAGCAGTAGTTGACGAATTCAAAGATAAAATCACGCCGGAAATACTCAATGCTGCAAAGGCAGCTGCCGCGATTATGGGCATGAATAATATCTATTACCGCTTTATCCATTTGGCTGAACATGCTGAATATAAAACCATGCCCGCGAAATTGCGCATGAATATCATTGCCAATCCGGGCGCTGACAAAATGGATTTCGAATTATGGAGCCTTGCGGTTTCATCCATCAATGGCTGCGGTATGTGTATTGAAAGCCATGACAGCAAATTGCGTAGTCATGGTGTTGAGGCAGCGGTTATTCAGGCATCCATCCGTATTGCAGCAACATTACATGCAATTGCCGGTGTATTGGACGCTGAAGAGGCCTTAGCTGCCTAAACGGTAGCCCAGTGCAGCTGCGCCAACGCACAACACAACGGAAGCCACGATATAGGCAAGCGCGGTAAGCGTTTCACCAGATTTAAGAAGGTTCAGTGTTTCCAAACTAAAAGTTGAAAACGTCGTGTAGCCCCCGCACACACCAATCATCAATACCAGTTTGATATTGTTTTGCATGGTTTCATCTTGGGTGGTGGTTAACCAGTGCGCAAAGACGCCAATTGCAAATGAGCCGATGATATTGACCAAGCAAATGGCAAGCGGGAACGGTTGTTTCCAGATGGAATTGATAGCTTGCGCGGTGCCATACCGTGCCATGCCGCCAATAGCGCTGCCAAGTGCAACCAATGCATAATTCATCAGCATGTTATCCTCCCTGCTTGGGTATTAGTTGCATGGTTTGAAAATGGGCCGCGCAAACATGAACAGGCCAGCACGGATATTCCCATTGGCCGTTGGCGGCACATCGTAATGTATTTTTAGCGTATTTTCACCAGTCTTGAGTTGCAGTGGCAGTGCAAATGCAGGCGGCACACCTGTGGTGACTGGTTTAAATGATGTTTTCCCGGCAAGTTTATTATTCAACATAAACTCAACCGTTTTGCCATTCGCATTGGTTTCATTATCATCCGCGGCAAAACTGGCGTTTAGTTCTGCGCAGCCTGCCTTGTCAGCATCAATATGGAATACAGCATTCGGCCCAAGCAGCGTAACGCGCTCCATCTTTTCTGCGATGCGTACATTGATATAACGGCCTAGGCTTTCAGCGCCTTTGATAAAGACCAGCGGCGTTTTCTGCATGTTGGCTAAGTCGCCCTTCTCCACGCGCATCAATTTGCCAAGGCCGATTTCGGCAACCGATTTGCCAAACGAATTGTCATTTTCACTGCTGGCAAAGAGCACAAAGTCATCATCGCCAAGTGTTTGAGTCATCATGCTTTCAGCTGTTTTTGCTGTAGCTGCACGCGGCGTGAAATAAAGAATTTTGTTTAAATCATTGCAACGGAATAGATATGCGATATCGGTGCTTTGCTGTGCAGAGCACTGATTATCAACATAAACAGCTTTAGCGTCTTTTATATCACGGCTGGCTGCAAACGCGGCTGTATTCACATAACGAAAATTGCCGTCCTCATTAATACTCCACACTGTCTGGTTTTGCATAAGGTTACTGAAGGTCAGCAGCGCGGCAATGCAGGCATAGCTTGTCACAAACCATTTGGGCTTCCACCAGATGACGATAATGGGAAGGCACAGCAACAATAAATACACAACATTACGAATGATACCCAGATTGGGGTTAGGCAGCGATTGCGCCCAGTAACTCATGCCCGTCACGAAATCGGTTTTTAAATTATATGGAAAACCAAAAATCATCAGGCAGAAGAAAATCAGCAAACTATTGGCGGTAATTTCCTTAAGCAATGAGTGTTGCAATCGTATAAACAAAATAAATGGAAGGATCACAAATGGTTCAATAATCCGGTTAGTAATATAATCAAGCTTGCGTTCAACGATCACTTCATTCGCAAAAACCAGATACAGCAGCGCGCATAGCAACGTAAAAAAAGTAAAGCGGAACAGTGCATCGCCCCACGCCATTGCTTTCTTAGAAAAAATGGAAATGACAAAAGCCATGCCTGCCAGAGGCATGCCCACATAGCATAGATACAAAACACCATTCTTGAAGAAATTAAACCGGGCGAGGCCATTATTTAAATTGAGTTCAGGTAATTTAAAGGGCTGCCCCAATATCGCAATTGAATAGGTCTCCCAGCACCCTGCCGCAGCAAGTGGCAGCAGGATGATTTTCCATGGCCATGGAGATTTTTTATCGGTAATCCGCGTGATTTCAGTGAGCGCAACAGCAGCATAAACAATCCATGCGCTTGGTGTGGCCAGTAGCATGAAGGCAAGTAGTATTGCACACCAGTTCGCATCAGCCTTGCCAGCAGTGTATAAAAATTTATCGTAAAAATAAGTAAACCATATAAAGAGAGGAATAAATAACGCTTCAGCGCCTAACATAGTTGTGTAAGGCAATGCCGCAGACGATAAAGCGGCGATGCATGCTAGCGCTGCGCCTGCCGTTTTCCCGATATCGGGGTTGCGCAACAGTAAGCCGCGAACTGGAAAAAATACCGACGCCATGAAGATGACTTGAAGCCCGATTAGAATTTGGTGAGCCATTAAAAAGGTATTGGGCGGGAAATCCGGCACGGAAAATGCCCCTATGAAATAAATTAGGGCCAACAGCAATGAATAGAGTGGCGGATAAGGTGAGGATGATTGGGCGCTTAGGGCCAAACGCCCCTCCTCGAGTAAATGCCGGGCACGGTCAGCATAAAGAAGGCTGTCTGGCCATATGGCAACAATGCCCACTGAAGCCGCATAGAGCGCCGCCAGAGCCAATGTGATGAGAAATACAACGACGAGTGTCGTTTTATCAGTCGTTGAAGAATCTGGTGACGGGCTACTCATATGAATCTGTTAACTTCTTGGTAAGGGTTGCTAGGCAAAAATTACCTAGAAATGGGCTGGTGGGTAATTATTGCCGGGTCTGTTAATGGGTTTTTCACAACTTAACGATTATGGTTAACGGGCTGGTTAATAAAGATGAAGTCGCAGGTTTTCAACAAGCTTAGTTCCAAGATTAGTCGGGCGTTTCTGGTTTTCCTATCTAAACATTTCGTATCTCTATCTATGGAGTCGTTCTCTTGAATCAGCTTATGCAAACCTTACGTGGTTTAGGTGTAGTGCGCCTTGCGGCTCTGGGCGGCACGATTTTAGCGGTCATCATCTTCTTTGCCTTTATGGCTACCAAGATGTCTTCTGGCCCATTAGCGCTTCTTTACAGTGGCCTTGATCCATCTGATGGAGGCGCGATTGTAAGCCAGCTGGACACGATGAAAATCCCTTATGAAGTCAGCAATAACGGCACAAGCATTAAAGTGCCGACCGAACAGGTTGGAAAATTGCGCATGAATATGGCGCAGCAGGGCCTACCCCGTGGCGGTTCAATTGGCTATGAAATTTTTGACCAAAAGGATGGTTTTAGCACCACCAGCTTTGTTCAAAACATTAATCAACTTCGTGCATTGGAAGGCGAGCTTGCCCGCACCATCAGCACCGTGAATCAGGTTCAATCGGCGCGGGTTCATCTGGTGCTGCCAAAGCATGAGATGTTCAGCCAGAATGACCAGAAGGCATCCGCCTCGGTATTCTTGAAAGTACGTGGCGGGGCAACCCTTGGCAAAGAACAGGTTGGCGCCATTCGTCAGCTAATTGCGGCCGCTGTTCCTAATCTTCAAACCGATAACATATCGATTGTAGATGACAAAGGCACGTTGCTGGCAAAGGCAATGGATCGTTCCAGCGCCGAAGGCGAAGCAACCACGCAAGAGGAAATGCGCCATAACTTTGAAAGAACGCAGGTTGATAAAATTGAAGACCTCCTCTCCCGCTCGCTTGGATATGGCAAGGCACGTGCGCAAGTTTCTGTTGAAATGGATTTTGACAAAGTCACAACCAGTTCTGAAATCTATGACCCTGAAGGTCAGGTTGTGCGCAGCCAAGTAACCAAGTCAGAGCAAGCGAAGTCTTCTGACACCAACACAGGTGTTTCGGCAGGTAATAATCTTCCATCTGCGCAATCAAGCGGCGGCGCTGGTTCCAATAACCAGAATAATAACAGCGAAGAACAGGTCAATTACGAAATCAACAAAACCGTGCGCAGTCATGTGCGTGAAAGCGGCAGCATTAAAAAGCAATCGGTCGCCGTATTGGTGGATGGCATTTATGAAACTGGCGCGGATGGCAAGCAAACCTATAAGCCACGCAGCAAGGAAGAGCTTGAGCAAATCAAAACGCTCGTTCGCAGCGCGGTAAATGTAGATGCCACACGCGGGGATACGGTTGAAGTTGTGAATATGCAGTTTACGTCGGCAACGGATGGTCAACCCGCAGGCGCAGAAGGCATTATGGCATTCATGACACCTGAAATGATGCGTATGGCTGAATCGGTCATCATGGCGCTTCTCGGTCTTCTTGCTATTCTTTTGGTGGTTCGCCCTATTCTGAAGCAAGTGCTGGAAGGCGCAACCGGCGCAGTTGGTGAAAGCGGCGGCAATTTATTGGGTGCAAGTGCACCGGGTAACGCCAATTTGCTAAGCGCAGCAAGCGGCGGAAAATCGCTGGCTCCGCCAGGTGCAGCAGCCGGTGAAGGCGAAGATGATAATTCATTTGAAAAGATGATTGATATTCAACGCGTCGAGGGTCGCGTGAAAGCATCATCCCTTAAAAAGGTTGGAGAGATTGTAGAAAAACATCCTGAGGAAGCCGTTGGTATTATACGCAACTGGATTTATCAGGAAAATAAGTAGGTTGATGGTTTAGGTTCCGCCCGAGCGGTTGTTACGCGAAGCGGAACAGAGCGAATGGCGTAAATGTAACAGGAGTTGTCCATGGCAGGACGGGTAAGAGAAGATGCAAGAGGCCTATCAGGGCCGGAAAAAGCGGCGATTATGATTTTATCGCTTGGCGAAGAACATGCGGCAAAGCTGTTTTCGCTGATGAGCGATGATGAAATAAAAGAAATTTCTCAAGTTATGGCAACGCTGGGTAATGTTAGCTCTGCCCTCGTTGAAACGCTGTTCCTCGAATTTGCTTCGCAAATATCCTCAACCGGCTCGTTGATGGGGACTCTTGAATCAACCGAGCGCCTGCTTCTTAAAGTGCTCGATAAGAACAAGGTTGGCGGCATCATGGAGGATATCCGTGGTCCTGCGGGTCGTACCATGTGGGATAAGCTGGCGAATGTGAACGAAGAAGTGCTGGCCAATTATTTAAAGAATGAATATCCGCAAACGGTTGCGGTGGTTTTATCCAAAATCAAACCAGACCATGCGTCGCGTGTTTTGGGCACATTGCCCGAAAGTTTTGCAATGGAAGTCATCATGCGCATGTTGCGTATGGAAGCCGTGCAAAAAGAAGTTCTGGATGATATTGAAAAAACCCTTCGCACTGAATTCATGAGTAACCTTGCGCGAACCAACCGCCGCGACGCCCATGAAATGATGGCTGAAATTTTCAATAATCTTGACCGCGCTTCCGAAGCCAAATTCCTGGGCGCATTGGAAGAGCGCAACCACGATGCGGCTGAAAAGATCAAAAGCCTTATGTTCACCTTTGAAGATCTGGGCAAGCTTACCCCGCAAGCCATTCAGGCGCTTATGCGCGTTGTGGACAAAGCAAAGCTGCCGATTGCGCTCAAAGGCGCATCGGAAACCCTGCGCGATCTGTTTTTTGGAAATATGTCGGAACGTGCGGCTAAATTGCTTAAGGAAGAAATGGCGGGTATTGGCCCTGTTAAGCTCCGCGATGTGGATGAAGCGCAGGCGGGTCTGGTTCTGGCTGCTAAGAATCTGGCTGCGAAAGGCGAAATTGATATTAGCCGCGGCGGCGAAGATGAGGAGCTTATCTATTGATGAACGAAACCGCCCCACAGCGCTTTATGTTTGGCACCTCGTTTGATCCTGAGGCGATTAAAGCCGCGCAGGAACAAAAAGCTCCGCCTGTATTTAGCGAAGAAGAAGTAGCGCTCGCCAAGGAGCAATCCTATGGCCAGGGTTATGTTGCGGGTAAAGAAGCAGCGATGCGCGAAATGCAAAACCAGCAAAACGAATTGCTTGCGCATATTCAATTGCTGTTTGAACGCATGGCGAATGAAGTTTGGAAGCTGGCGGCACAAAACAAACAAGCCGCGGCCGAAATCGGCTTGGCTATCGCGCGCAAAATTGTACCCGATTTTGTGCGCAGGAGCGGCGTGCAGGAAATGGTTGCTGCGGTTGAAGCCAGCGTAATCGATATGATCAATGAACCGCGGATGGTATTGCGGATATGTGAAGCGCAGTTTGATGATATGAATAAGGAAATGAGCGCCCTCACCGCCCGTGTTGGCTATGCAGGTAAGATGATTATTCTGGCCGATAATACGCTAGAAGCAAATGATTGCCGCTTGGAATGGGCAGATGGTGGAATGGAACGCTCGGTTAATCTGACGTGGTCAGAAATTGAGCGACAAATGCAAATTCACAAAACAACGGGGCATCAAAGCCACGTGGAATATGCCCAGCCCGTAACCGACGCACCACATCAGACACCGCCAACAACTAATATTGCAGTTTAACACGATTAGTAACGTAAGGAGACCATCATGGCCGAGAAAGAATCCCTTCCCCTAAATGAATTGAACGGAACACAGGGGAACCCTGATGGCACTGGAGTGACGATTGAACATCTGGATGCTGTGTATGCCGTGCCGGTTGAAGTTTCTGCCGTGCTGGGCAAAGCGACGATGCCCGTTAGCAGTCTTTTGAAACTGGGCCGCGGCGCGGTTGTAGAATTAGACCGCAAGGTCGGTGAAGCGATTGATATTTACGTTAACAACCGTTTGGTGGCGCGCGGTGAAGTTGTGGTGGTTGAAGACCGCCTCGGCATTACCATGACTGAAATCATCAAGACCGAGCGTAAAGAAAATTAAGGAAAACCGTATCCCCGTGATAACGGGGATCTATGATTGAGTATTTAAGTTAAGTAGGAGACCAAGAAATGCGGTTATTAATTGTTGGAACCATGGAAGGCCCGATTGCTGTTGCTGGCAAGATTGCCCATCAACGCGGCGCGAAGGTATCGCATATTGATACCATTTCCGGCGCGATGAATGTATTGCGCAGTGGCCAGGGCATTGATTTGGTGATGGTCGATGTACGCTGTGATGTGGCGGACCTGATTAATCAAATCAAGCTTGAACGCATCAATGTTCCAACCATCGCATGCGGTATTGGTAATGATGCCGATGCAGCTGTACGCGCGATAAAAGCTGGCGCAAAAGAATATATCCCACTGCCGCCAGATGCAGAATTGATTGCCGCTGTTTTGCAAGCGGTAACGGAAGAAAGCCATAATATTATTGCCGGTGATCCTGCAATGAAGGCCGTGATTGATATGGCCGAAAAAGTTGCGCCATCAGCCGCATCGGTATTAATCACGGGCGAGTCAGGAACGGGTAAAGAAGTATTGGCACGACACATTCACCGCAAGAGCAACCGTGCATCAGGCAATTTCGTTGCTGTGAACTGCGCGGCTATTCCCGATAACCTTCTTGAATCCGAACTGTTTGGTCATGAAAAAGGTGCGTTTACGGGCGCGGTTGCCCGCCGTTTGGGAAAATTTGAAGAAGCCAATGGCGGAACATTACTGCTCGATGAAATGAGCGAAATGGATATGCGCCTGCAAGCAAAATTGCTGCGCGCATTACAGGAACGCGAAATTGACCGTGTGGGCGGTAACCAGCCGATTAAGGTCGATGTGCGTATCATCGCAACATCCAACCGCAATATGGAAGAAGAAGTACGCAATAAACGCTTCCGTGAGGATTTGTATTTCCGTTTAAATGTAATGAGCATTCGCATTCCAACCTTGCGTGAACGCCCGCTGGATATCAAACCGTTATCGGAATTCTTTGCGGCAAAATTTGCTGAAGCAAATGGCCTTTCTGCGAAGACGATTTCACCCGAAGCCATGCAAGCGCTGCAAAGTCACCACTGGCGCGGTAACGTACGCGAACTTGAAAACACCATGCACCGCGCAGTATTGATGGCGCCCGATAGTGTGATTGGCCCGGATGCAATTGTGCTCACCGGCCAAAGCCTGAACAACAATATTGCGAGCGGTGGCATGGCGAATACCGCACAGGCGATCATGAATGCTGGCACACCAAGCGGCAGTCTGGTTGGCAAAACCGTTGCTGATGTTGAACGCGATTTGATTATTGATACGTTGCAGCATTGCCTTGGAAACCGGACCCATGCCGCAACCATTTTAGGTATATCCATACGAACGCTACGCAATAAACTGAAGGAATACACTGATAAAGGCGTGAACATTCCCATGCCAGGTGAAACAGGCCGTGCAAATATCGGATAAATTAAGATAAACGGGCATTATGACAAATCCAGTTGGAACAGGCAGCGGTGATAGCTTCGATATGGCAGCATTTAATCGCCTGTTCGCCCGTTCAGATATGTGGCTGGCGGTTGGTTTAATCAGTATCGTGATGATGATGATTATTCCCATGCCCACCTTTGTGGTGGATATGGGGCTGACGCTTTCGCTTACCTTCTCCGTCATTATTTTAATGACCGTGCTGTTTATTAAAAAAGCACTGGACCTTTCGTCTTTCCCAACCATTTTGCTTATTGCAACGCTGCTTCGCCTCGCGCTTAACCTTGGCACCACACGGCTGATTTTATCACATGGCAATGAAGGCGCAGATGCGGCCGGCATGGTCGTGGAAGCTTTTGCTGGCTTCATTATGTCCGGCAGCTTTGTAATCGGAATGATTGTGTTTGCTATCCTTACCATCGTGAACTTCGTCGTGATTACCAAAGGTTCTGGCCGTATCGCAGAAGTTGCGGCACGTTTCACCTTGGATGCCATGCCCGGCAAACAAATGGCGATTGATGCCGATTTGTCATCTGGCATGATTGATGAAGCAACGGCACGTGCGCGCCGCAAAGAACTGGAAAACGAAAGTAATTTCTTCGGGTCGATGGATGGTGCATCGAAATTCGTGCGTGGTGACGCGATTGCCGGTTTGATTATTACCTTCGTCAATATTATTGGCGGTACGATTATTGGCATGGTGATGCATGGCATGCAATTCATGCAAGCAGCAGACACCTATATCCGTCTTACCATTGGTGATGGCATTGCAACGCAGGTTCCTGCGCTTATCGTTTCCATCGCCGCTGGTTTTCTTGTTTCCAAAACAGGATCTGCCGATGAAGGCGGTAAATCGAACAGCATGTTCGGCCAGTTGGGCGCATACCCCATGGCGCTTGGCTTTACGGCTGGCCTTTTGGCAATAATGTCGCTGATGCCGGGTATTCCAAAAATTCCATTTTGGATTTTGGCCGGCGTGCTTGGCTATTTTGCATGGAAGATGCCGCAAATTCATCGTGAAATGGCGGATAAGAAAGCCATGGAAACCGCAGAGCCATTAGTGCCCGTAGCGGAAGAACCTATTTCACGTTCATTGGCGATTGATACCATTCGCATTGAATTGGGGTATGGCCTTCTTGCACTGGTGAATTCCGAAGCTGGCCAACGTCTTACCGATCAAATTAAAGGGCTGCGCCGTCAATTGGCAGGCGATATGGGGTTCGTGCTGCCATCGGTACGTATTCAGGATAATTTGCAGCTTGCGCCAAATACCTACGTTGTGCGCATCAAGGAAATTGAAGCTGGCCGTGGCACGCTGCGTCCCGGCATGTTGCTGATTATGGATCCACGTGGTGATACGATTGCATTGCCGGGTGAACCTACAACCGAACCCGCCTTTGGGTTGCCAGCGGTATGGGCAGACCCCGGGTACCGCGAAGAAGCCTTGTTTAAAGGCTATACGGTTGTGGATACACCAACCGTTGTGACAACGCATTTGACCGAAATCGTTAAAGACAATATGTCAGAAATGCTGACCTATTCGGAAACGCAGAAACTGCTTGATGAATTGGATAAGGAACACCAAAAACTCGTCAGCGATGTTATCCCATCACAGATTACCATTGGCGGGTTGCAGCGTGTTCTGCAAAATCTGTTATCCGAACGCATTTCTATACGCGATTTGCCGAGTATTCTGGAAGGTGTATCCGAAGCATCCGCGATTACGCGCAACATTACCGCCATTACCGAACATGTGCGCGCGCGGCTTGCGCGGCAAATCTCCGAAGCGCAAACGCGCGATACAGGGTTTATCCCGCTGATTACGCTTTCGCCCGAGTGGGAGCAAGCCTTTGCTGAATCCATTGTTGGCGATGGCGAAGATAAACAATTGGCGATGGCACCCAGCCGTTTGCAGCAATTTATCAATGCGGTACGCACCACATTTGATAAGCATGCACAGATGGGGGAAAGCCCTGTGCTGCTTACCTCGCCCGGTATTCGTCCTTATGTGCGTTCAATTATTGAACGCTTCCGCGCATCAACCACGGTCGTGTCACAGAATGAAATTCATTCAAAGGCGCGGATTAAAACATTGGGGCAGATTTAACATGGGGCAAATCTAATGCGGCTACGCTCCTTTCATGGTCAAACGCTTGCAGAGGCAATGAGTCAAGTGCGCGAAGCGCTGGGCAATGATGCCATTATTGTCGCGACCCGTGATGATGACCAAGGCGGTGTGCGGGTTACCGCAGCGCTCGATGAAAGCACGGTAAAACCCAAGGAAGCGCCCGTTCCTGTTGGCCAGCCGGAAGTGCCATCCAAACAACCTATTAATTATGACCATGATGTTGTGGAAGTGATTGCGGATGCGTTGCTGCGCCACGCCGTTAACCCCGCCCTTGCCGAGACATTGCTTGGCACCGTCACACATTTTGCAGACCACGATGTTCTCATTGCGCTGGGAGCAGCGATGGATAAGCATTTTGAGTATGCGCCATTATTTGATGGTAATGCCAAACCGATTTGTTTGGTTGGGCCGCCGGGTGCAGGCAAAACGCTGACCATTGCCAAAATTGCAGCGAACCGCGTGATGCACAAGCACCGCGTAGGCGTCATTACAACCGATTTGACACGCGCGGGCGCGGTTGAACAGCTTTCTTCGCTCACAAAATTATTGAAAATCGATTTGGTGGAAGTTGAAGATGCGCCTGCCCTGCGCGATGCAATTGAGACGCACACCAACGGGGAAATTATCTTGATTGATAACACGGGACGCAACCCGTTCAGCAAAGGCGATATGTTTGACTTACGCAAAATGGTCAGCGCAGCAGAAATGGAACCCGTATTGGTTTTACCTGCTGGCCTTGATGCAGCCGAAGGCATTGATATGGCGCGGGCGTTTATGGAAATCGGCGCACGCAAGATGATTATCACCAAGGTGGATATGACCCGCCGCTTGGGAAGCATGCTAACCATCGCCCATGAAACCGGTTTACAATTATGTGACATGAGCATATCGCCCAAAGTCACTGAACCATTACAAGCGGTAAACCCCGTAACTTTTGCTCGTCTTTTACTGCCAGCAGATGTTGTTTCGGCTGTGTTGAAATCATCAGATAAAATAAGCGGAACAGCGTGATTGGAGAATAGTATGGAACCCACGATTGCAAATAAGAACATCCCCGCCCCGCTGACCTGCGCTAACATGATTGCGATTGCTTCAGGCAAAGGCGGTGTCGGCAAAACATGGTTTTCAACAACGCTTTGCTACACGCTGGCATCAAAAGGGCAGCGAGTATTACTGTTCGACGGCGATTTGGGATTAGCAAACGTCGATATTCAATTGGGACTGACGCCAGATAAGGATTTAGGAGATGTGCTGGATGGCAAGATGACACTAAAAGGCGCCATCACCCATTACAATGAAGGCAAGTTTGATATTATTCCCGGGCGTTCGGGGTCAGGCAGTCTTGCCAACATCCCTACGCAGCGGTTGGCAGAGCTACGCAATGATTTGATTGGTCTTGCGGGTGATTACGATAAAATCATTGTCGATTTAGGCGCGGGCGTTGACCGCCCCGTGCGATTGATGGCCGGCCCTGCGGGCCTAACACTGATTGTCGTAACCGATGAGCCAACCTCGCTAACGGATGCGTATGCGTTCATTAAACTAACCCATGCTGCCAATTCATCCGCCAATATCGGCATTGTTGTGAACATGGCCGCCAATACGTTGGACGGCGAAAAAACCTATAACACCATTTTGAATGTATGCCGGAATTTCTTGCGGTATGAACCGCCGTTGATGGGCATTATCCGCCGTGATTTGAAGGTACGCGAAGCCATTCGCGCACAAACCCCATTATTAAAACGTCATCCTTCAACCGAAGCAGCAATGGATGTGGAAGCCATCGTACGGAAACTTATGAAATGACATACCATAAAAAAACATGACTGCCCTGCCTCCCGATCAGCTTCAGGCAATTCAGGCCGTTTTGGCGCAACAAGGTGGTGCGCAAGCCGAGCACATTGCCCAAAGCATAACGGTGACGGTGCAAAGCAGTCCTTTGGATGTCAATGCGCTTGCCAGAGCATTACTGATTGAAGGCACAGCGACCAAAGCAACGGGGTTGGATCAGTTATTACTACGCACGGGGCAAGGTGATTTTCTGCTGCGTTTACCACAAGACGCAATCAAGCAATTGCAAGATAACTTACCCGGCCGTGTGGCATTACAATTACGCCCAGGACCGAATGGTTTGGAAGCAGTATTAGTGGTCGGTACCCGCGCAGCGCTAGCGGCGGGGCAAGTGGAACAATCGCTGGCAGCAAATTCGGCATTATCACGCCAAACACTGACAGCGGAAATTCCTAAAATCGGTCAAGTGTTTCAGGTCACCGTTTTGCCGTCCACGTTGCTTTCTAATCTTTTGTATAATCAGAACCGTGCATCCGTTTTAAAACAGTCGCCAAATCTGGCAAGTGCAGCGCAAACCCAAACAACGCAGACAGCTGCAAATGTTCAAGCCGGTGCAGAACAAGCCGCAGGCGATGTGAAGGGTGCTGATGGTAAGGCCGCACAAACGCAGGCTGCGCCAGCAAATGCGGCGGCAATCCAAACCAGCCAAACGCCGATTCAAACATTGAATCAAGGAACAGCCGCCAGCCGCAATAATTACGAACAAAATTCAACACAGGGTCAACAGGCGCAACGCCAACCCCCGCAACAGCAAGGTAAACTGCCTGCCCCCGATGCCGGTGAAGCTTTGAAAATTCAACTGCCACTAGAGACTGTAAAACCGCAGCTACTACCGCTGCGAATTTTAAATGTAGCAAGTGCTGCGCAGGAGTTGCCGGTGCAAGGCGGCAATGATAAATCGCTGACAGCAATTGTGCGTGGCGCCACCGCATCTGGCCAGCCGATTTTGACAATTGATGATCAGGTTGCCGTTGTGAATGCCAATAAGTCATGGCCGGTTGGAACAAAGATTCAGGTAGTGCTTGGTGCGGGCGCGGAGCTGGTTACCGAAAAAGTTGAAAAGCAGTTTCAGACATCCTTTGAAAATCTGCGACAAATCATCGAGATTTTAACACAGCAAAATCCTATCCTCATTAATGAGCTAAAACGCTTTCGGCTGCCGCACGCACAATCTGGGCAATTGGCGGGCGGCATATTGTTTTTCCTATCTGCCTTGCAGCGCAGTAATACTGATGCATGGCTTGGCCATGATGTGAAGGACGCGCTGGAAAGCATTGGAAAACAATCGCTTTTAAACAGCCTGAAGGCCGAATTTGAAGGCAGCAAGATGGCCGCCATGGATAGCGCAGGGTCAACATGGCGCGGTACACATATTCCCTATCTGGAAGGGGACAAATTACAGCAATTTCGCTTCTTTGTGCATGACGACCCGCGCCAGAGAAAATCCGGACAAAGCGAACGAGAAATTGCGCGGCGTTTTTTAATTGATGTTTCGTTGACACGCCTTGGGCCAATCCAGATTGATGGGCTGGTTCATCAACGCAAACTGGATTTGATTGTGCGTACCGTTAATCCTCTGGCTGAGGATTTGCGCAATGATTTGCGCTTCCGCTTTGCGCATGCAATGGAAGAGGTAAAATATAACGGATCGTTGATATTCCAAGCCAACAAGCATGGCTGGGTAGATATCAAAACAGTGCCAAGCCAACATTTATCGAAAAAACTGTAGGATTAATTTTCGCCGCGCTGATGATGCCGCTGACCGGATTGTTCATCATAGACTTTGTTTTCGGCTTTTTGTTCTGCCAACCGCTGTTCCTCTAGCCAGTTTTCCTGCGCAATTTCGTAGCGTTTCAGTTCTTCAAACATCGCTGAAAGTTTATCGCGCTCCACGGCTACTTCTGCTTCCTTTGCGGATAAATCGAGCTGCATGCGTTCATGCTTCTTGAGCTGTTCTTTGATGTAAATGCCGATAGAAAATAAAACCTCTTGTTCTTGGGTCTGCGCGGCGCGTTCTTTTTCCATTTCCAGATTGGCTTGTAATGTTGCAATCGCCATCATTATGGCATCCGCTTCGGCCTGCTTTACGCCAAGTACGCGGCGTTGCTCATCGACATAAAGCTTATGCATTTTGATAAGTGTTTCGAGCTGTTTCATCAGCGTTTATTAAGAATGGCTGCCAATTGCTGGTAGCCGTCATCGATTGTGCTTTGTTCATCCTTGCGTTGGCCCAAAAAAGCCTCAAGCTCGGGATTATATCGGATGGCTTCGTCGGTTGCAGGGTCGCTGCCACGGCGATATGCGCCAAGACGTATCATCTCCGCCATGTTGTCATAGGATGCCATGAGTTTACGCGCACGCGTGACTAATTCATTTTCAGCATCGGTATTACAATTCGGCATCATACGCGAGATGCTGCGCAGCACATTGATGGCGGGATAACGTCCGCGCTCTGCGATGCTGCGTTCCAAAACAATATGACCATCCAAAATACCGCGTGTCGCATCTGCAATCGGTTCGTTATGGTCATCGCCATCTACCAACACGCTGAATAAGGCGGTGATACTCCCCTCACCCGGCAAGCCTGGGCCAGCGCGTTCCAATAATTTTGGCAATTCGGAGAATGTGGTTGGCGGATATCCTTTGGTGGTTGGGGGCTCACCAGCTGATAAGCCTATTTCACGCTGCGCCATGGCAAAGCGGGTAATGCTATCCATTAAACACAGAACATTCTTACCTTGCCCACGGTAATATTCGGCAATCGCCAAGGTCATATAGGCCGCTTGTCTACGCATAAGCGGCGCTTCATCGGATGTAGCGATGACCAATACTGAACGTGCTAAACCTTCTTCGCCCAGATCATCGTGAATGAATTCTTGCACTTCGCGGCCGCGTTCGCCGACCAGACCAATAACAATCACGTCGGCGGATGTGTAACGTGCGATCATTGACATCATGATGGATTTGCCAACGCCCGACCCCGCAAAGATACCCATGCGTTGACCAAGACAGCATGTTAGGAATGTGTTGAGTGCACGCACGCCCAGATCAATCTTGCCGCCAACGCGGCCACGCTGGCTTGCAGGGGGTGGTGGATTGCGAAGCGGAATAGGATGATCGCCAGATGGTAATGGACCTTTGCTATCGATCGGTTCGCCAAGCGCATTCACAACGCGCCCAAGCCAGTCATTGGATGGCGAAACTGTAGGTTGTGCTTCGGCGACTTCGGCTTTTGAACCCAATCCAATTCCATCAAGTGAACTGAACGGCATAAGTAATGCGCGGCCATTTCTGAATCCCACCACTTCGGATAATACGCGGCGATTACCTTGCGCGATTAAAAAACAGCGAGAGCCAACTGAAAGCTTGCGTTCAACCCCCGCCACTTCGACTAATAAGCCTGAAACAGCGGTCACCCGCCCGTAATGGCGCACCGTGGAAACATTATTTATGTCGGATAAAAGCCTTTGAATCTGCATAGCCCTATTTTATTTTAACAATGTTTTACAAAGACTTAACGCTTATTCAATGAGAAGAAACAACATAATCACAGGAAAGTTAACAATGTTTACCAATTCTTAATGCTTATTAGTCTTAATTAAGGTAATAATTACTAATGAGCCTTAACGAAGGTTCTTAGCAGTCAGTTAAGTAATAAACCTAACCCATTACTTTTAACCTTAGGGGATATCCCATGCGCGTATTGCTTGTTGAAGATGATAGCTCGGTTGCAAAGAGTATTGAGCTGATGCTTCAAGCCGAAGGCTTTATTGTAGATACAACCGATCTGGGTGAAGACGGTTTAGAAATTGGCAAGCTATATGATTATGATATCATCATTCTCGATCTGATGCTCCCTGATATTGACGGCTACGAAGTTCTGCGCCGTCTGCGCCAAGCAAAGGTCAACACACCTATTCTCATTCTCTCGGGTCTTAATGAACTCGATAACAAGATTCGCGGACTTGGATTTGGCGCGGATGATTACCTCACCAAACCATTCGACCGCCGCGAACTCGTTGCACGTATTCATGCCATTATCCGCCGCAGCAAAGGCCACTCCGACAGTGTTATCCGCACTGGCAAGCTGACTGTAAATCTTGATACACGTACTGTTGAAGTTGAAGGTCAACCATTACACCTTACCGGCAAAGAATACGGTATTCTTGAGCTTCTATCGCTGCGTAAAGGTACGACGCTAACAAAGGAAATGTTCTTAAATCACCTTTATGGCGGTATGGACGAGCCAGAATTGAAGATTATCGACGTGTTTGTATGCAAACTGCGCAAGAAGCTGATGCAATCGACATCGGGCGATAACTACATTGAAACTGTATGGGGTCGTGGTTATGTGCTGCGTGACCCACAAGCGGGTGGTAGTGAAGCGCCGTTAGCTCCGCCTCCTGAAAAAGCACGGGTTGCTGGGTAATTTTTTATATTACGCGTGAAGTTTTTGTGTAAGCGAATGTGCTCGTGAGCGTATTTGCGCACGGCGCTCATTTCGAAGCTTGATAAGCTCGTACTTTTTTTGGATTGATGCGTAACTTCTATCGACCGCTGCGCGATCGTGCGAATAGCGCATGCCCTGAAGAATTAAGCCAAGCGCAGCAGTTTCAGCCGCAACCGCGCCCCAACGCAGTACGTTATCAAGTCTTAGTCTCAGGATGGTTTTACGAGTGCTAAATTTCATCATGGCAATTTAGCATCATCTTCACGAAAGTATTTTATCTAAAAAAACCTTATAAAACATGGGGTTTCAAGCCGAAAGCAGCGTTTGGGCACCTGTTTTGCCCATTTCGTTATAGCCATCCTGATTGTAATGGATGCCGTCTTTCATCATGCCCCGCGGGCCAAAATCAGCCGCTCCTGAGAATATAATTTTTGTGCCCGGCACATTACGTGCGACGCTTTCCTGCGCAGCGTGGACAATTCTATACCCGCTATCATTTGGGATAATGGGCTGGCAGTTTTGATCCACGCGGGTGTCTGTTCCTGTTTTGAATATATAAAAAACCCAATCGCCTTCAAGGTGCTTACGATAGCGCTGGATGACACCCGCCAGCATCGCTTCTACATCCTCTTTAGAAAGCTGTGCGCCAAAGCAAATGTTGTTCGCTTCGTTTTCTCCTTGGCACCACAAGATGCCCTTAAAGGATGGGCTATAGCCATTTGCCAAAAGCAGTGCCATGGCAGCGTTGGTTTTTTCAATGGAGCGTCCAAGCAAATCATGGGAGCTAGGAACGGTGTATCCTGACCAATGGCCGGTGCCAATATCGGCATAGGGCGACATGCCCGTACCCCCAACAGCGGTTGGAATAAAGGCGATGCTGCGATTGCTGAGTGCATAATACTCATTACCGAATGCTGGCCATGCGCTGCCGGTCATGGCGTTTCCAACAGGGTCATTCGCAGGGGTTATAACCCCGTTATAAATCTGTAGGATCTTATCTGGTATGACTTGGGGAGATTGTGCGCTATCTCCTTCACCGACGGCATTGCTTTGTCCAGCAATTAAAAAAACGTCGATTGCGGTTGGCATAGGATTTACGCGGCTTTCCATAACTCGGCAGGGCAAACCGTGGGAATATAAATGCCGCGTTGGCTTTCAACGCTTTTGAATTTATCGCAAATGCCGAGGACGGATTCAGCGCCGCCAAGGAATAACGCGCCATCGGGCGCAAGCACCTGGCTTTGGCGTTCAAGCAGTTTTGCTTTTGTCGATTGATCAAAATAAATGAGGACATTGCGACAGAAGATAATGTCGAATAGTCCAATTGGGCCCCAGTCTTCAAGCAAGTTCATTACACGGTATTGAACCATGCCTTTGATTTTATCGCTGATTTGCCATTTATCTTCCTTTTGCTGGAAGTACTTGACCAGCATGGTTACGGGTAAGCCGCGTTGCACTTCAAACTGGTTGTAAAGCCCTGCTTTGGCTTTATCGACCACTTCCTGTGAGATATCCGTACCGATGATTTCAATATGCCAGCCAGGCATTTTATGCGCTTCTTCCGACAATATCATGGCAAGCGAATAGGCTTCCTGCCCCGTGCTGGACGCCGCTGACCAGATGCGCAGTGATTTCTTTGCCGCACGCACTTTTAACATATGCGGCAACACAACCTGACGAAATTGGTCAAACGGTTTTTGGTCACGAAAGAAGAAGGTTTCATTTGTTGTCATGGCTTCCGTAATGGCTTCCATGACTTTTTCATCGCGTTTGCTGCGCAGGCTTGCCGCAAGTTCTTCCAAGTCTTTTAAACCCAATTTGCGGGCTACCGGCATCAAGCGGGATTCAAGCAGATAGGCTTTTTCAGACGTCAGCACCAAGCCCGAACGCTTTTTGACCATATCGGCAAATAAATCGAAGTCTTCCTTTTTCATGCGGGTTGCCCCCTTTGCGCAATCTGCGCAATCGTTGGGCCCATTTCTTCAAGCGGTAACACAGCATGACATAAGCCGTTATGTGCCACCGCAGCAGGCATTCCCCACACTACCGAGGTGGCTTCGTTCTGAGCGATGATGTTTGCTCCGTTTCTTACTGCAAACTCTGCACCCTTTTGTCCATCACTGCCCATACCTGTAAGGATGGCTATAAACAGCTTTTGCCCAAAAGTTTCTGAAAGGCTTCGCAGCATTGGATCAACTGCCGGCCGGCAGAAATTTTCAGGCGGATTTTGATTAAGGCGTATGGTGACCGTTTTTTCGCCAGTACGTTCAACAGTCATATGATAGTCACCCGGTGCGAGATAAATCGTTTTTCCAACTACCACCATGCCATCTTTTGCCTCAACACAAGGCAGCGATCCGCATTCGGTGATGTGTTTTGCAAGCACCGGCGTGAAGGCCGCCGGCATGTGCTGTGTAACAAATATGGGCTGCGTAACATCCTTTAAATGCGGGATGATCTTCAATAATGCTTCTGGTCCACCAGTAGATGAACCAATGGCAATCGCAGATGGCCGTTCAATCGCGCCTTGACGCAAGACAATATGCCTAGGGACTGGTAGCGAAAGCAGTTTGGCTGACGTCCCGCGTTTTGGCTTTTCCGGCAGTGGCGCTGGCCCGCGCTTTAAGCGGTTTTCATCGCCCCAGTGTTTGATTTTTTCCAAAAGATCATTTTGGAAATTGCCGCTACCGGTTGCGAAGGATTTACCATCACCATTGGGCTTTGCAATATAATCCACTGCGCCTGCTTTCAAGGCATTGATACATAAATTGCCCTGCTCGCCTGACGCGGAAGCAATCATCACAATTTTCAAAGATGGTTTGGCAGCAAGCAAATTAGAAACAATCGTCATGCGATCGATGTGCACATCGAGCAGCACCACATCAACATCATGCAGATTAAGCTGGCCCAGCGCCCCGCGCTCATCCACTGCTGATGCGACAACATTAATATCCTTATCATCGCCCAGAATGCGCTTTAACAGACTGCGCATAACGACTTTATCATCCACCACCAATACGTTAATGGGGTTATGATGTTTCGCCTTGCTTTCCATGGTCTCAATTGGCGTTTGGTAGTTCAATTGCTTCATGACGCTCAAAAAAATCTATTTGTATTACCGTATTAGGTATTTTCTATCAGACCCAGCATTTGCAGTTTTGATTTGATGATGTCGCTATCAAACGGCTTCATGATGTATTCGTTCGCGCCAGCGGCCATGCCTTCCTGAATGTGGCTGAAATCATTTTCCGTAGTACAGAAAATCACCTGCGGTGTATCGCCCTTGGGCATGGAACGCAATTTACGAAGGAATTCGATACCGCTCATGATAGGCATGTTCCAGTCGAGGAGAATAACAGTCGGCATTTCTTTGGTGCAGGCTTCAACCGCTTCCAGCCCATGTTCGGCTTCAATACACTTAAATCCAAAGCCATCCATAATGGTGCAGGTAACACGGCGAATGACGCGGCTATCTTCAACGACAAGGCACGTTTTAGTCATTTTTCATCCTAACTTGGTTCACTCGACTAAATTAACAAAACAGACAATATGAAGGTTAACTGGAACAACGACCCTGTAATTTCCATTTTTACGTTTAAATCTTAAGAACAGGTTACTTGTGTTTTACCTTATGGAATATACAAAATCAGAGATCGGCTTGTTCGAGGGTCAAATCAACCGATTCCAACGGCATCATGATCGCAGTTAGGAGTTCGGGGGAATGTTGATGGAAGCTTATTTTAAAACCGTAATAATCAGCCATGCGGCCGGTTACGAATGCGTGCACCGTCCGCGGCGTTACATCTTCGATACTGGTCTTGCCATCGACCGCTTCCTGCATCGCTTCGGATAGCTGCGCATGGCTGCCCGCGATGGTAAATTTCATGCCTGCGCGCCCTGCTTCGCTTGCCGTTTCCACGGTGACATCGCCGCCATGGCTCAATACATCTTCAGACATCATGCAAAGGCATAATGCAATTTTTAAGGCACCTTTTTTTTCAGAAGCTTTGTGAAACCCTTCATCTTCGCCCCATGCTAACTTTGATTTGCTGGTGGAAAGATAATCCTTTGCTGTTGCGCGAATATCTTTAAGTGTTACGCCCTGCTCTGACCCCGCCTTGCCATACGCCATGCGAAACAGACGCAGGCGTTTTGCAGCTTGCTGGGCAGAAGTACTTATAAGCTTCATCGCTTCGTTGACAACCGAGCCGCCAATATCCTCCACCAGCTCGATACCATTGTTGATGGCACCCACAGGACTAATCAGGTCATGGCAAATTTTTGATGAAAGTAGCTCGAGAAGACGAATATCGATAAGCATTTGACTGACCGTTTTATGGGATGTTGGTTAATTCGATTCACAGTATAAAAAAGTTAAGGACATGTTCAAACAACTCTTTTAACCTGTTCGCCATGTCCAAGCCCAAAATAGCCTTCCTTGCAGCGCCTACCGACATCGCCCAGCAATCACTTGCTGTGTTATCAAGCCGTTATGGAAGCGTGCCAATCGAAGAAGCTGATGTGATTGTTTCATTGGGTGGTGATGGATTCACCCTCCACACCCTGCATGGCATGCTGCATTGGAAAAAGCCGGTGTTTGGGTTGAACCTCGGCACATACGGGTTCTTGTGCAACGAATATAGCGAGAATGATTTAATTGAACGCATCGTGCTTGCGCATTCGGTTGTTTTACATCCATTGGAAATGGAAGCACTATGCCATGATGGCACAACCAAAAAAGCATTCGCGTTTAATGAAGTATCGATGTTGCGCCAAACACGTCAGGCGGCAAAGTTGCGTATTTCGGTTGATGGTATTGAACGTCTATCCGAATTAAATGGTGACGGCGTTCTGGTTTCAACAGCGGCTGGCAGTACCGGATATAATCTTTCTGTTCACGGGCCAATTATTCCTGTCGGCACACCGCTGCTGGCATTGACTCCTATTTCTCCATTCCGCCCACGCCGCTGGCGCGGGGCACTATTGCCATCCAAATCTATTATTCATGTGGATGTGCAGGATTATGACAAACGCCCCGTTAGCGCTGTCGCTGACTTTACCGAAGTAAGAGATGTTAAGAGCGTAACCATCAAAAAAGTCTTTGAAATCAGCCTTACTTTGCTATTTGACCCCAAACGCAACCTTGCGGAAAAGGTCATTCAGGAGCAGTTTTTAGAGTAACTACTCCCCATTTTTACTTTCATTTTTTGCCTGCTACAACCTGCCTTAGTTATTCTAGGAATTTAGGGTTTTGGGCATGAGCAGCAATTTAAGAATGAGCGTTTACACGTTGATGGGCCTTATTGATAAGGACATTCCATTGGCAACCGTGACTGATAAAAAATCAGGCCGCGTGTTTGAAATGGCGTGGCTTTCCATCAATCTTCCTGAAATCACATTGGATGGGCGTATTGAGCCGCAACAAAACTTACCAGCTAAATTGATTGGCGTATTGCAAATGCCGCCAAGCAGCTTGTCAGATACTTACCGTTTGAATGCGGAAGTAATTGTCATTCGCGAAAAGATTGATGGCGCTGTGCCACAAAGCTGGTCATTCCGTAGTGCACGTTTAACAAGAGCACAACAGCGTAAATTGATTATTGCTAGTGAATTGATTGACACCGCAAAAGGCCCGATTATTCCGCGCTTTGTTGTAGAAGTTGGCGCCCAGCAGGTTAGCAAGGAACGAGCAATCGTTGTTCGCCCGAAAGGTTTGTTGTTTTCATCAAAAGCTGCTGCCAAACGTAAAAGCGTAGGCGCGAAGGCCGGGTAGCGTCGCTGATACTTCCAGCACACCTTCACTGTTTTTCTTCAAATCAATCAATTCGTATAAACGGTGGTCAGTTACGGTGACCTCGCCGTCTTTTACGTCTTTACCTGCAACATCGGTTGCCGGTTTGCCATCAAACAAAATTCTGGCGTTGATGGGTTTACTATCGGCTGTGCCCAATACTAAAAACACTTTGCCGCCACGAAAATGGATTTTGAGGGATGCGCCTTCGACCTTTGCTTCGCTGTATTCGGATGTACGTTTCCAATCGCCCACCAATGTCCAGTTATCGCCCGCAAGATCATCCCACGCTTTGACCAAACGCTCACTGCGCGCTGTGCCTAAATAGGTTTCCGGCGTTTGGTTGGTAGAAAATCCTTCAACAGAACCGTTTAGTATGGCTTTTTCACCTGTTTCATTAAGTGCATCGCGAATAGCCTTTTCGGTGGCATCATATTGGCCTTCGCCAAAATGGGTATAAATAATCTTGCCGTTTTTATTGATGAGGTAATGCGCGGGCCAATATTGGTTTGAAAAGCGCTTCCATAATAGATGGTCATTATCTTGAACAACGGGATAGGTAATTTCAAACCGCTTAATCGCTTTTTCGACATTCGCTTTATTTTTCTCAAAATCGAATTCAGGTGCGTGAACGCCAATCACCACAAAGCCTTTATCCTTATATTGCTGATACCATGATTTGATGTAAGGCAATGTCCGCAGACAGTTGATGCAGGAATAGGTCCAGAAATCGACCAGTGCCACTTTGCCTTTTATATCCTTGGCAGTAAGAGGCGCGGAATTAAGCCATTCGCCTGTCGTGCTGATATCTGGTGCAGGTATGGGTTTTTCAAGCAACCCGCCATGCGATGCTGGCGATACAAATAACATGCCCAAACATGTCAAAATTAAGAAAAGCTTGCGCATAGCCACTCCTGTTAATAGGTTCCATAGAACTCATAACTCTTATTTCGATTACACTTGAGAAAAAGTTACAATGCTTAAAAAAATGTATGACTGGATTATGCGCGAAGCAGCAAGCAAACGCGCCAAACAAAGCCTGTTTGCTGTTGCCTTTGCGGAAAGCTCCTTCTTCCCTATTCCGCCGGATGTCATGCTTATTCCGATGGTGCTGGCGCAGCCTAAAGATTGGTTGAAACTGGTTGGTATTGCAACCGTAGGTTCCGTAATAGGTGGATTATTTGGGTATGCCATCGGCTATTTTTTACTCGATACCGTTGGGCAGTGGATTATCCATCTTTATCACATGGATACCAAACTCGCCGATTTCCAACAGGCATTCGCCGAGCATGGCGTGATGATTATTTTGCTCAAAGGCCTGACGCCCATTCCCTATAAGCTGGTGACGATTGCCAGCGGTATTGCGCAGTTTCCGCTACTTCCATTCATTCTTGCATCCATTGTCACACGTGCAGGCCGCTTTGCATTGGTGGCAGGATTGCTGCGTTTATTTGGCGATAAGGCAAAGCCATTTATCGAAAAACACTTAAGCTGGATTTTGCTGGCCGTATTAGTGCTGGTGATTATTGGTTTCGTTATCGCCGCAAAGCTGATTTAGCCAAACGCTTATGCGTATTCGCGGAAAATCAAACAGGCATTGGTGCCGCCAAACCCGAATGAGTTCGACAAGGCCACATTGATTTTCTTTTGGCGCGCCTTATGCGGAACCAAATCAACGCCCTGACAATTATCCGATGGATTATCAAGATTAAGCGTAGGCGGAAGAATATCTTCTTTTGCTGCCATGATGGAAAAAATAGCTTCCACGCCGCCAGCCGCGCCAAGCAAATGGCCAATCGCAGATTTGGTAGATGACACCGAAAGCTTAGCCATGGCCGAACCGAACAAGCGTTTGATCGCCCCAAGTTCAATTTCATCGCCCAGCGGCGTTGATGTGCCATGCGCGTTGATATAATCGATGTCTTCAGGGTTTACTTGAGCACGCTTCATTGCCATTTGCATCGCGCGATAGCCACCATTGCCATCTTCAGGTGGTGCAGTCATGTGATGCGCATCGCCCGATAAGCCATAGCCAATCAGTTCAGCATAAATTCGTGCGCCGCGCTTTTTAGCGTGTTCCAGTTCTTCCAGAACCACGACACCTGCGCCCTCACCCATCACAAAGCCATCGCGGTCTTTATCATAGGGGCGCGAGCCTTTTTCAGGCGTGTCGTTAAACCCGGTTGAAAGTGCGCGCAGTGCAGCAAATCCAGCCATGCCGATTTTGCATACTGCCGCTTCCGTGCCGCCTGCAATCATCACATCCGCATCACCGAGCGCAATCAAGCGCCCAGCATCGCCAATCGCGTGCGCGCCCGTTGAGCATGCCGTGACGTTGGCGTGGTTTGGACCTTGGAATCCATATTTAATGGAAACTTGTCCAGAGCATAAATTGATAAGGCTCATGGGAATGAAAAACGGCGAAACGCGTTTTGGCCCTTTTTCATGCAACGTGATCGATGTTTGATAAATGGATTCCAGACCACCAATACCCGAACCAATCATCACGCCGGTGCGCTCGCGGTCTTCATCCGTTTCTGGTTTCCAGCCGCTGTCAGCAATAGCGTCATCAGCAGCGGTGATCCCATAAAGAATGAAATCATCCATTTTCTTTTGGTCTTTGTGAGGAACATGTGCATCGGCATTAAACATGCCAGGCTCAGTGCCACGCGGAACCTCACCTGCAATCTGGCAGGTTAAATCACTCGCATCAAAGCGGGTAATCTTACGGATGCCTGATTTGCTATTGATGATACCATCCCAATTGTGGCGCATACCAAAGCCCAACGGAGACACAACACCCATACCAGTGACAACAACGCGGCGCATTTTATGTAGCCCCATAAAAAGTCATCCCCGCAAAAGCGCGGGGATTAAACCAACTATAATTGAACCCTTGATTAAGCGGCTTTTGACTTCGCGCTGATGAAATCAATCGCGTCTTTAACAGTCAAAATCTTTTCAGCGGCATCATCCGGAATTTCCACACTGAATGCTTCTTCGAACGCCATTACCAATTCAACGGTATCAAGGCTGTCTGCGCCCAAATCGTCAATAAAGCTGGCATTTTCAGTGACTTTGCCTTCATCGACACCCAAGTGTTCGACTACAATCTTTTTAACGCGTGCGGCGGTATCGCTACTCATGGAATAACCTTTCCAGTTTGGTTTATAAAACAGTGTTATAGCACCCCTTTAGATTATCCTGATCTTCTATGAATCCGGACCGGGGGGCAAAAGTGAAGACATGATATGCGTGGCTTTTGGGGTCGTCGTCAACTGTTTTGCTTATCAAAAATTAATAGGTTAAAGTCTAAAACACAATTACTTGTGGAAAAACCATAAATTCTTCTAATTTTCCAATGCTTTAAGATAGGGTTTACAAAAATGACCATGAAGGGGCCAACGTATATGGAAGCGGATCAAGCGGCCAATAGCGCCAAACAAGGCAAGAAGAATGATTCTAAAAATGCCGCATCAAAAGATGGCAAGGCAGCCAAACAGGATCTGGGCACACTAAAAAGTCTAATCCCCCTTTTGAAGCCTTATTCGAAGCAAATGATTTTTGCGCTGCTTGGCCTTGTTGTAGCTGCAAGCGCAACGCTGGGTATTGGTACCGGCGTGAAGGGGTTGATTGATACCGGTTTTGGCAAAGGGAATGCAGAACTTTTAAATCAGACGCTGGTTATTTTGTTCCTTGTGATTGTAGTGATGTCGGTCGCCAGCTTTGCGCGGTTCTACTATGTATCATGGGTTGGTGAACGCGTGGTTGCGGATTTGCGCCGCAAGATCTTTCGCCACTTGCTGCAGCTCACCCCGTCCTATTATGAAACGGCACAAAGCGGTGATTTAATATCCCGCATGAATACGGATACCAGCTTGCTGCAAGTGGTTATTGGCTCATCGGTGTCGGTTGCAATGCGTAATGTGTTGTTGCTGCTTGGCGGTTCGGTGATGATGTTTGTAAGCAGCCCCAAACTCGCTGTTATGGCGTTTTTTATGGTGCCGCTGGTAATTGTGCCAATCATTTTGCTTGGCCGTTCTGTTCGGGATTTATCACGCCAGACTCAGGACCGTGTTGGCGATATCAGCTCAGGACTTGAAGAAACCATACACGGGATAAGCACCATTCAGGCGCTAACACGTGAAGATATTATTTCCAAAAATTTTAATGAGCGTGTCGAAAACGCATTCAAAACATCCATCTCGCGCGTGAGTGTACGCGCGTGGATGATTGTTGCGGTCATCACGCTTGTGTTCGGATCAGTCGCCATTTTGATGTGGCGCGGCGGGCATGATGTAGTGGCAGGGCTGATGACCGCTGGTGAATTATCATCCTTCGTCTTCTACGCCATTTTGGTAGCTGGCGCTGCTGGCGCAATCAGCGAAGTATTTGGCGATTTGCAGCGTGCCGCTGGCGCGATTGAGCGCATTAGCGAATTATTGCTGGTAACGTCGGATATCAAAATTCTGCCCAAGCCATTGGCCCTGCCAGATCCCGGATACGGTAAAATCTTCTTTGATAATGTCAGCTTCTTTTATCCTTCACGTCCGCAAGCGGCAGCCGTGGACAGCTTTAATCTGCAAGTCAAACAAGGTGAAAAGATTGCGATTGTGGGCCCCAGCGGCGCTGGCAAAAGCACTTTATTCCAACTGTTGCTGCGCTTTTATGACCCCGTTGCCGGTTCCATTCAGGTGGATGGCTTCAATATTACCGAAGTCCATCCGCGTGATTTACGCCGTAAAATTGGTTCAGTTCCGCAAGACATCACCATCTTTTCACAAGATATTATGTCAAACATCCGCATGGGGCGCCCCGATGCGACGGATGAAGAAGTTTTTGCTGCGTCAACGGCCGCACGTGCGCATGATTTCATTATGGAAGATATGCCGCAGAAATATCAGACCTTTGTGGGTGAAAAAGGGGTTCGTTTATCAGGTGGCCAAAAGCAGCGTATTGGTATTGCCCGGGCATTCTTGCGCAACGCACCTATCCTTTTGCTTGATGAAGCAACATCAGCGCTCGATTCACAAAATGAAAAGGATATTCAAAAAGCGCTCGCGGAATTGATGCAAAACCGCACTACCTTGATTATCGCGCACCGACTTTCAACCGTGACCCATTGCGACCGGATTATCGTGATGGATAAAGGCCAGATTGTTGAGCAAGGCAATCACGAGGAATTGATGAATAAGCAGGGGCTGTATTCGAAGCTAGCGAAAATACAGCTGAAGAAGGATTAGCTTATATCAACCAAGCGCATTTATGATTTGAGTCTCGGGGCCACGAATATCTTTAACCTGTTCCGGGCGGGTCACATGGATGCCGTATAATCCGAATAGGGTTTTGGCTGGACGAACTTTTACGTAGTGTTCTCCGTGTATTACACGAGATACAATTCCTGAATCTTTGCTTCGAACCTCTCGAGCAGCTTTATTGAATGCTAAAATAATTTCAACCGCTTGATCTAAAGTAAAAACTTGTGCGCTAGTGGAGGCTGAGGGCTTCAAAACTTTATCAGGGGATATATTTGTCGCATCATAAGCAACATGACATGAATCTTCCCACACGAAAGGAATAGTTTCTTTTAGAAGCTCACGGCGTACGAGAATATATTTATCATCGGAAAGTTTTTCTGCTTCTACGAAAAATTTTGTAATCGTACCGCCATCATATTCCCCATAGCCGTAATCGATAACCACATCAGAATATAACTTCGCCATGTTATTACTCCAAAAATACGAACATTACGTAATCATAATGATTACTAATTAGTGTCCAGTCAACACACTAATGTCCTGTATCTTCGCCACGGCTCTTTTTTATCTTTTTCCAGATCTGCTTGCCGATAAATACAACAGCAATAAGGCCAAGCAGCGTGAGCATCACGGTTTCAATGGCGCTGCCTAATACCTTATCCAGCACTTCGCCGAACAAATACCCAACCATTGAAAAGCTGATAGCCCAAATGCCTGCTGCCCAAAAATTCCAGAACGCGAATTTTTTCCAGTTTAGGCCCGATAGCCCCATCGCAAAAGAGCTGACATTACGGATGCCGTAAATGAAACGATATGAAAGAATAAAGGCCACATCGTATTTCAGAATAAGGCCAGCGACCTTATCGGCACCTTTTTGAAGTTTTGGAAACCGCTTGAGAATACCCGGCCCAAAACGGCGCCCCAGATAGAAATAGGTTTGGTCGCCGCAATAGCTGCCAAGCCAAGAGAGCGCAATCAGCAGACGGATATCAAGGATGTCTTGCGCGGCAGCAGCGCCTGCAAATAACACAAAGGTCTCACCTTCCAGAAAGGTCCAGACAAAGGTGATGAGATAGAACCAGTTACCGTGGTGTTCAATAAACTGATAAACGTCAAAATCAGCAATGGATTGCCAAAATTCCGCAAGGTTGGCGGCGATATCCATGTGTTAAATCCGGTACAAGATCAAAAAGGTGAATCGATAAGCGAAGATTGAGGTGCAACGCTAGCCTTGCACCGCACGCTTGTCAAAGATGGGATCAGAATATGGTTATTTATAGACAACCTTGACGACTTCATAAACCTTGGTGCCGCCAGGCGTGTTAATCTCTACGCTGTCCTTGACCTTTTTATTGATGAGCGCACGGCCAAGCGGTGATGTAATGGACAAAAGACCTTTTTTAATATCGGCTTCGTCTTGTCCAACAAGCTGATAGGTCACTTTGTCTTCGGTGTCTTCATCAATTAAACCAACCGTTGCACCGAATTTAATGTCTTTATTCGCAGCAAGGTGCGCCACATCAATCACTTCCGCGCGGGAGATTTTATCCTCCAATTCGCTAATTCGGCCTTCGATAAAGCTCTGTTTTTCGCGCGCTGCGTGGTACTCGGCATTCTCTGACAAATCGCCCTGCTCGCGTGCCTCTGCGATGGCTTTAATGACAGCCGGACGCTGGACAGATTTGAGTTCTTTAAGTTCCTCACCCATACGGTCATAGCCGCCGCGTGTCATAGGAATCTTTTCCATTGCTGTACCTTCTTTACATAAAAACGGAGTTTTTTTGAAAAAACAAAAGAACATCTCGCTGCCTTAAAGCAGCAAGGTGTTTAAAAGTAACAATGTGACATTAGCCCAGAACCCATTGTGTTTGCAAGGTTTATGGTTGCTTTGTTTTTATCGCAAAGTGAAATAAAACGCAGAAAATGCAATATCAAAAGGCATTTTAATAATAGATTTACCACAAGTTATAACAAAAAATTAAACGTAATCAGGTTACGTTCAACCGATCACGCACACTTTTTCATTAATCATATTCGGAGTAATTCAATGCAAGATTGGATCAGAAAAGCACTGGGTAAGGAAGAAGAGCCCCGTACCCGCGCTCAAATACTTGAAGATGGCCATAGAGCCCGCATGCAATTCCGTGAGGACGAACAAAACCGCCGCAGCTGGATTGCAAGAGCGCTCAACCCAAGAGCGGCCGACAGAAATCTTCACCTTGCACAATATGATCCGGATGCAATGGATAACCGTCGCCGTTACAGCGATAATCATTTGCCACCACACCCGCCCGTGACGGTTGGCGGCATGACCTTTCATTTCCAAAATAACAAAGCGGCCTGGGACAGAGGTGGATGGGGCGGCCCACGCCAAAGCCAACCCGGACGAGTTGGCACCTATTCTTCAACCGGCGATTTAGGGCGAGATGAGCAACGTCTTATTGTGAAGCAAGATGGTACCGGCATTTTTGTGGTCGGTGGGAATGGCCATAACTATGCGCGTGGCACGGCTGTTGTGAACAGACATCAGGTGCAGCATTTGCGTCAACACGGGGTGCCTGAAGTTCCGGAGCGCCCACATCACGTCCCCGTTCCTGGGGTTTAAACTCTGCCTATGTTCGATAAGCCCCGGCCCAAAATCCGGGGCTTTTTCATGAATATTCGGCTTTAACCACAGGCCTTTTCATGGCAGATTGGCTGCATGAAAGAGCAACAATCAAATTATCCTACATCGCAAACGGCCAAAGACGATTACGCCGATTTTGATGATGAAAAAAGCAAAATAACCATCCATACCGCCGATGATTTCAAAGGCATGCGCGCAGCTGGAAAGCTCGCCGCAGAAACCCTTGATTATATCACTCCGTATGTCGTACCCGGTGTTCGTACCGATTATTTGGATAAGCTGTGTCATGATTTTATCCGTGATCATGGTGCCATCCCTGCCCCTTTAGGCTATCGTGGTTTTCCAAAATCAATTTGCATTTCACCCAATCACGTGGTGTGTCACGGTATTCCCAGCGAGAAAACGCTGGAAGATGGTGATATTGTGAACATCGATGTTACGACGATTGTCAATGGATGGCATGGGGATACATCACGCATGTTTTTTGTTGGCGATGTAAACTTGAAAGCGCGCAAGCTGGTGCAAAACACCTATGAGTGCATGATGAAGGGTATTGAAATCGTAAAGCCGGGCGTGACGCTTGGTGATATTGGCAACGCCATTCAAAAGCATGCCGAGGCGCATAATTATTCTGTGGTGCGTGATTTTTGCGGCCATGGGCTTGGCAAAGTGTTTCATACGCCACCATCGGTTTTACATTACGGCAATCCCGGTACAGGAATGGCGCTGCGCGAAGGCATGTTTTTTACCATCGAGCCGATGATTAATGCAGGAAAATACGATATTAAAGTGCTGCAAGATGGCTGGACGGCAGTAACCCGCGACCGCTCGCTATCTGCGCAATTTGAGCATTCGTTGGGCGTTACCGCGAATGGATATGAAATTTTTACGTTATCACCCAAAGGATTTACCCAACCACCCTTCGCAGCATGAGCGCAGTTGAAAAGATAAAACCCCATTACGCAGGGCACAGGCAACGTCTTCGCGAGCGGCTTTTGGAAAATGGCGCGGATGCGCTGCAAGATTACGAGCTTTTGGAAATACTTTTATTCGCCGCCATTCCGCAGCGGGATGTCAAACCTCTCGCCAAAGATTTACTCACCCGTTTTAAATCATTAAAGGGCGTTATTCATGCGCCCCGCGAAGCCTTGGAAGAATTCGGCCTTGGCGATGGTTCGATATCTTTGCTTACTGCTGTGGCAGCAACCCATTTACGTATCAGCCGCAACGAAGTGATTGATCAGCCCGTTTTGAATAACTGGCAAAAAATTCTCGATTACTGTTATGCCGCCATGGCACATGAAACGGTTGAGCAATTGCGCATCATTTTTCTGAATCGTAAAAACCGCGTGATTGCAGATGAAGTGATGCAAAAAGGCACGATTGACCATACGCCTGTTTATACCCGCGAAGTGGTCAAGCGCGCACTGGAACTGGGGGCTGGAGCCATCATTTTGGTGCATAACCATCCCTCGGGCGATCCAAGCCCTTCCAAAGATGATATTGTGATGACCAAGGCCGTAGCTGAAGCCGCCAAAACCGTTGGTATTATCCTTCATGACCACCTGATTATCGGCAAAGGCTGCCATACCAGCTTTAAGGAATCAGGCTTGCTTTAAGCACCGCTGGGGTTACGCTTGATATTCTCATTACCTAAAGGCCTTCTGCATATGTTCCGTAACGTCCTTACCGCTTTGCTACTTGTTGTTACACTCGGCCTTGTGTCGGGTTGCGGCGATGACAAACCACCCCCACAACCTGCAGTTTTGAATTTTTGGCGCCCTATCAGTAATCCCAATGTTTTTCTAGCAAGTGGACAGGCTGCGCAAAAACTGAATTATGATCTGGCGCAGTGTAAATGTGCCAATTATCCGGTTACCGTGCCGCATCAGGAAATGGCAACCTTGGTACCCGACCAAGGCCGCCTTGCGGAAACATCCGCTATGCGCGTTGACGGGGCGATAGGCTGCTCCACATCCCCGAATGGCGTTTTAATTGAATGTATGCGCTGGCGCGGTTGGGAGCCTTCGGCGTGCAGCGGCCGCTTAAATACCCCTGGCGGCGTACAATGTGCCGTTACCATTGATAATCTCCCTAGCTATCCAGACGAATATCCGTATAAAGGGCCAATGGATGAGACCTTTGGCGATGGCGGTACATCACC